>URYX01000010.1 GCA_900552225.1 uncultured Oscillospiraceae bacterium
GGCTCGAATCTTCTGGTCGACAACGGCACTGTGCTGGCGCAGCTGCTTGGCGTTTCCGAGCGCATCATCGCTGTCACCATGGTTGCCATCGGCACGTCGCTTACCGAGCTTGTGACGGCGATCACGGCGATTGTCAAAAAGCAGTCTTCGATGTCAGTCGGCAACATTCTGGGCGCAAACATCATTGACATCACGATCATTCTGCCGCTGTGCGCGCTCATTTCCGGCGACGGGCTGCAGATTGCGGCGCAGTCGGTGCGGCAGGGCTTATGTATTTCCTGCTGCGGTAGATCGGGTTTCGCGGCCGACCGCTTATTGCGGCCTGCGGGGCTTTCGGACATTCCAAGGGACGCCGTCTTCGGAAGGAGACGGCGGCCGCAGTCTGTCAAAAAACTACCCAATCGGCCCTGTTTCTGGTAGAATAGAGAAGACGGGGGTGTTTTCATGGGAGACTGGAGAAAAGATGCAGGCTGGCACCGTACTACTGCCATGACAACGGCCATGGGGGATCGTTCCCGGCATCCCGCTTGCGGCTTTGTGGAAGGTTCCCCGGCGGAAAAACGGCTCAGGAACAGCAGAAAGATAAAGGACGGTGACGTGAGGAAATGATGATGCCTGACTGGATTCAAACGGTGGATTGGACCGTTTTACATGGGATACGGGATACGCTCCGGCGCGGGATTATCCCATACAAGCGGCATGAGAAAACGGCAGGCCCGGATCGTAAGCTCCCGGGGCCTGCCGTTTTTGTGTATTGTGTGTCCGGGCTTACATACCGCGTGCTTCCGGCCGCCATGGGAAGAGTCAGCGGCTGCGGCTCCCGTGCCCGCGGATGGCGGCCAGCACTCCCTGCAGATCGTCGGCAAAGCAGATGCCCTGCTGACGGCCGGCATCGGAGAGCCCCATCCGAATCATATGAGCCAGCAGCTGCCTGAGGCCGTCGTAGTACCCATTGAGGCTGTACAGGATGCAGGGGGCATCCAGCTGTCTGAGGGATACCATGGACATCACCTCGGAAATCTCCTCGAGCGTGCCGGTGCCGCCGGGAAACGCCACAAAGGCGTCCCCGAGCTCGATCATCCGGGCCTTGCGCTCGGCCATGGTCTCGGTGACAATCAGCTGTGTCAGCCCCTCATACTGCAGCTCACGCTCCATAAAATAGCGGGTCTCCACGCCGATGACTCTGCCTCCGGCCGACAGCACGCTTTGGGCCAGCTCGCCCATGAGCCCGGTTTTGGAGCCGCCGTAGACGAGCACGTGGCCGTTTTGGCCGATCCACTGTCCCAGCTCGCAGACGGCCTGCTTCAGGGCGGGGTCGTTTCCCTCGCTGGCTCCGAGATATACCGTGATATGCATACAAAGTGTCCTCCTTCTGTGTCGGGTGCGGCGGCTCTCCGTATGGCGGACTGTGCGGAAAGGCCGCCTTTATACCGTGCGGGCCAGGTCGTCGATGATATGCGCCAGAGCCCCCTCGTTGTGCGAGACCGTGAGGCGGTCGGCCGCCTCCTTGACGGAGGGGATGGCGTTGGCCACGGCATAGCCGATGTCGGCGGCCTCCAGCATGGTCAGGTCGTTTTCATAATCCCCGACCGCCACCACCGTATGTACCGACGGAAGCAGACGGCGCAGCTGCCGGACGGCATCGCCCTTGCCGCTGCCGCGGGCGTGCAGCTCGAGTCCCTCCGCCCAGCTCCGTTCCATCGCATAGCGGTCACCGAAGCGCGCAAGCATCTGCGCCTTGAAGGCATCTCCCGCGGCGGCCGGCATGGTCAAAACCGCCTTGTAGACGGGCTCAGAGCAGTGCTCGGGCAGATGAAAGCCCGTTTCGGTGCGCGGATAGGCGGTTTCGCCCCGTAGTCCGATGCCGAGATAGATTCCGTTGACACAGGGGCAGGAGCGCTCCACCCACCGCAGCACCGCCAGGACATCGCTGTCCATCGGGTGGCTGTAGACGACGCGCTGTGTGTCCGTGTCATACAGGCAGGTGCCGTTGATGCAGATCAGCAGGGTGTTGCAGCGCAGCCGGTCACCGAACCGCTGTGCATACTGCGGGTACCGCCCGGTCGATACGGTGAACAGCCCGCCCTCGCGCTGAAAGCGGCAGATGGCCTCCTCGTTGGCCGGCGGGACCCGGCCCGCCGCATCCACCAGGGTGCCGTCAATGTCGGAACAAATCAGATAACCGTCAAACCGTCCCATACGCCGCCTCCGTTTCTTTAGTCCTTGGCCTCGTACCAGCTGCGCCCGGTGTGCACCTCGGCGGCCAGCCGTACCCGCATGGCGGCTGCCGCCTCCATCTCCTCCTGCAGAAGCGCGCACACCTGCGCGCTCTCCGCGTCGGGGGCCTCGACGATCAGCTCGTCGTGTACCTGCAGAATGAGCTGTGCCTGCAGCCGCTCCCGCCGGAGACGGCGCCACACCCGCACCATGGCAATCTTGATGATATCCGCCGCCGTCCCCTGAATCGGCATGTTGCGGGCCACCCGTTCCCCGAAGGCGCGGGTGACGTGGTTGCCGGCACGCAGCTCGGGCAGCGGCCGCCGCCGCCCGAACAGCGTCTCGGCGTAGCCGGTGGCGCGGGCGGTCTCGATGAGATGCTCCATATACGCGGCAATGTCGCTGTAGTGCCGCATGTATCCGTCAATATAGCGCTTGGCCTCCGCATAGCTGACGTGGATATCCTCCGCCAGCGAATGGGCGCCGATGCCGTAGACGATGCCGAAATTGACCGCCTTGGCGTAGGAGCGCATCTGCGGCGTGACGGCATCCTCCGGCACATCGAATACCTGGGAGGCGGTGATGCGGTGAATGTCCTCCCCGCTGTTGAAGGCCTGAATCATGGCGGCATCTCCCGCCATATGCGCCAGCACCCGCAGCTCGATCTGCGAATAGTCGGCGTCGCACAGCACACAGCCGTCCGCCGCGCGGAAGAAGCGCCGCAGCTCCCGTCCCAGCTCCTGCCGCACCGGAATGTTCTGCAGATTCGGCTCGGCGGAGGAGATGCGGCCGGTACGTGTCTCGGTTTGGTTAAAGGAGGAGTGAATGCGCCCGTCTGCACCGATCACCTTGAGAAGCCCGTCGCAGTAGGTGGATTTCAGCTTGCTGAAGGTGCGGTAGGTAAGCAGCATTTCCACCGCCGGATGGGCATGGCGCAGCTTCTCCAGCACGTCGGCACTGGTGGAATAGCCGGATTTCAGCTTCTTGCCGGAGGGAAGCCCCAAGTCCTCAAACAGCGCCTTGGACAGCTGCTTCTGAGAATTCAGATTGAAGGTATAGCCGACCTCCCGGTAGATACCGTCCTGCAGCGCCTCGATCTGCCCGGTCAGCTGTTCCCCGAAGCGGCGGAGGCCGTCGGCATCCACCGCGACCCCGATCCGCTCCATATCGGCCAGCACAAGGGCAAGCGGCAGCTCCACCTCCGTGAGCAGCGGCTCCTGTCCCTGCTCGCGGATCTCCTGCGTCAGCGCATCGGCCACGGCGGGAAACACCGCCGCAGGGGCGGTATCCGGTGCCGACGCGATGCCCCGCTGCCGCGCCAGCTGGGCCAGCGGATAGTCGGAGGAATCCAGCGGATTGAGCAGATAGGCCGCCAGCCGGGTATCCATGACGGCGACGCACGGCTCGATCCCGGCCGCCAGCAAAGCGGCATACAGCGGCTTGCTGTCGTGGGTGCGCAGCCGGAGCTTCGGGTCGGACCAGACCTCGCGCAGCAGCAGCGGGGAGGAGAGGTGCACCAGCTTGTCCGGCAGACAGACCCACAGGGTCCCGGCCTCCTCCCCCTCGGTGCTCAGAACGGCGTCCAGTGTCCCCCGGGCAGCCTGCTGCCGCACCTCCGGGAGCGCCTCGTCTCCGCAGACGGGGAGGGAGACCGCGGCGGGCTCTCCGACCGCGGCGGGAGCGTCCGTCTCCGCCTGCAGCCCGAGCTTATCGATGAGCTTGAAAAATTCCAGCCGGGTCAGAAGCTGCAGCAGCTCCGGCTTCTGATACGGCCGGACGCGGTAATGCTCCAGCTCCGTATCCATCGGCACGGTGCGGCAGATGGTGCCGAGTGTGCGCGACAGGCGTGCGCTCTCCTCACCGAGCATCAGTTTCTGCCGCAGCGTCTCCCGCAGCGCGGCCCCGGAAAGCTCGCGGTACAGTGCATCCAGGGAGCCGAAGGTATGCATCAGCTCGAGCGCGGTTTTTTCTCCGACGCCGGGGACGCCGGGAATCTTGTCGCTGGCATCGCCCATCAGCGCCTTGAGGTCAATGAGCTGAGCGGGCGACAGGCCGTATTTTTCCCGGATGGCGGCGGTGTCGTAGGTGACGGTCTCCGGGTGTCCCGCCTTGGTGGTGGCCAGCAGGACGGTGACGCGGTCGCTGACCAGCTGCAGCGAATCGCGGTCGCCGGTGGCGATAAAGCACTCCGAGGCCTGCTCCTCGGCGGCGCGGGCCAGCGTGCCGAGAATGTCGTCCGCCTCATAGCCCTCCTGCTCCGCAACGGTGCAGCCGAGCAGCGTCAGCGCCTCCTTGATGAGCGGAAGCTGCGAGGCCAGCTCGTCCGGCATATGCCGACGCCCGGATTTGTAGGAGGGGTACAGCTTGTGGCGGAAGGTGGGCGCAGCCAGATCAAAGGCGGCCACCACGCCGTCCGGGCTCAGCTGCTCCCGCAGCCGGAACAGAATCTGCAGAAACCCGTAGACGGCGTTCGTAAACTCGCCGTTCTGGGTGGACAGGGCACGGACCCCGTAAAAGGCCCGGTTTAAAATGCTGTTGCCGTCAAGTGCCAGGATACGCATAAAGAGACGGCCTCCTTTTCGGTGATTTGAGGCGGCACAGGCCGCGGCTGCGGTACGGGCGGGGCACATCCGTACCGGGGATTCCGTGCTTTAGTATACCATAGGACGGCCGAATCCGCAAGCCTCTCCCGCGGGTTTTCTCGGGCGGCGTCCGGGCCCGGCGCGGATACGGAATTAGCGTGGCCGTCCGCCGGCGGAATATGCGCCTCCCGCTTTAAGCACCGCGAGCCGTGGAACGGCGGCACAGGCCGATCAGACTGACGGCACCGAGCGCGAGCAGGGAGGCGGCTCCCGTCCAGGAGGCGGCGGCCGGAAGAGCCTCAAAGCCGCCGGCCGTGGCAAAGGCGGAGACGGAAAAGGGCAGGTATTGCCACAGCCACAGGCTGAGCAGGCCGGAGAGGAAGCCGTGCAGCAGACGGGTCCGGAAAAAGCGGCCGTCGATCGGGCACAGGGAGGGGGCACAGGCGGCAATCTGTCCGTGGACGGAGAGACCGCCGAAGCCGAGAGACCATCCGAGCCAGAAGGGGGCGGCCGCCCCCGCGGCTGCGGCGGCAACACAGCCGCAGTTGACCTCCAGCAGGCAGGACAGCGGCAAAAGCCACCGTGCCGGAGCACCGGCCGCCTCCGTCAGAAACAGGGCGGAGGAGGCGGCCATGACAAAGCCGCACATGCCGATCAGCGAACGGCAGGCGGTGCCGACGGAATCGGCCAGTGCAGCCGCCCCGGAGAGAGGGGACGGCGGCGGGGAGGGCCGCTCCTCCTCCTTCGGGGCCGCAAACCGGCTGAGAATGCCGAGCAGCAGCGAGATTCCCCAGTGGATACCGAGCAGCAGCCAGCCGTGCGCGCGGCTGCCGAGCAGCGAGACGCCGACGGCGTTGACGACAAAGGCGGGCCCGCCGTTGACGCAGAACAGCAGCATCCGCCTGCCGTCGGCGGCGGACAGGCGCCCGGTGCGCACCAGCTCCGCCACGGCCGCGGCCCCGGCGGGGTAGCCGCCGCAGAAGCCGATCAGAATCGCGGGCGCGCAGCAGCCGGGAAGCCGGAACAGGAAGGCGGTGAGCCGGCCGAAATACCGGCCGATACGGTCGCTGAGTCCCGACCGCACCAAAAATCCGCTCAGCACCAGAAACGGAAGCAGCGAGGGAATCAGCACGCTGCCGCACAGCGCCAGGCCGCGGCGCACCCCGTTGGCGGCCGCCTGCGGATAGCACAGAACAGCCGCCGCCGCACAGACGAGCGCCGCACAGAGCAGTAGGGCTTTTCCCCGGCTGCCTTTGACGGTGCAGACAAACATATCGGCCACGCTCCTCTCCCATTCTGCTCCATACATATGAGCGGGCGGCGGTATTATTCCCTTCTGCGGCGCATAAGCTGTCGTGTGGAAGCCGCCGGAGGGCGGAAAGGGAGGGGTTGCCGTGAAGCGTCCGATCGGGCCGCAGCTGGAGCAGCTGCTGGAGCTGCCGGAGGGAATTCTCTCGGGAGAGGCACGCCTGGTGGTGTACGGAAGCCGCCGTGTTGTCGTGGAGGGGGAGTGCCGTATCTGCGAATACGGCGAGGATCGGATTCGCCTGGAGACGCGGCGCGGTGTGCTCTGCTTCCGGGGACGTGAGCTGAGGCTGTCGGCCCTGCAGAAGCAGGGAGCCTCGGTGAGCGGTTATCTGATGAGCATGGAGTTTGAATGAGGAGGAGCCTGCATGGATTCGATGCGGTGGATTCGTTTTTGCCGCGGATGGGTGGCCTTTGAGGCGGAGGGAGGCCTGCCCGAACGGATGCTGAACCTGGTGCGGGATCGGCCGATCGAGCTGTGGCGGCTGCGGCGCAGCGAGACGGGCCTCCGCGCCTGCTGCTATGTGCGGGACTACCGGAGGCTGCGCCCGGCGGCCCGGCGGACGGGCATGCGGCTGCGGCATACGGAAAAGCACGGTCTGCCCTTCTGGCTGCACCGCTACCGTGCGCGCCTCGGTCTGCCGGTCGGCATGCTGCTGGCGGGGCTGCTGCTGTGGCTTTTGTCGGGCCGTATCTGGATGGTGACGGTGACCGGAGCCTCCGCCCCGCTGGACCGGAAGCTGTGCGATACGCTGGCCCCGCTCGGTGTGGCGGTCGGAGCCCCGCGCTCCGCGCTGCAGCCGGCGGAGCTGCAGCTCCGTGCGCTGCGGGAGCTGCCGGAGATTACCTGGCTTTCGGTCAACATGAAGGGATGTGTGGCGGAAATCTGCGTCACGGAGCGCAAGGTGGGGGAGTCGGAGCCGCAGACGGTGCGCGCCTCCAACCTGGTGGCGGCGCGGGACGGCGTGATCGTGCGCACGGAGGTGCTGTCCGGCCAGGGAACGGTGCGTGTCGGTGAGGGGGTGACGGCGGGGACGCTGCTGGTCAGCGGGGTGGTGGAAACCAAGGTGGGAACCCTGCTGCGCCGTGCGGAGGGCACCGTTTGGGCGGATACGGAACGGACGCTGTCGGCGCAGGTGCCGCTGGAGCGAACCCGGCTGCTGCCTACCGGAGAACGGGTGACGCAGACGGAGCTCCGGTTTTTCGGACTGCGGATTCCGCTGTCCGCCGCCCTGCCCGGCGATGCACGGGACCGGCTGGTGGAGGAGGAGTTTCCGCTGCGCGCGGGGGAGGCGGTGCTGCCCTGCGGGCTGCTGCGCCGCACCTATTACCGCATGGCGGAGACCCCGGTCTCCTTGACTCCCGCGGAGGCGGAGACGCTGGCACGGAGGCTTCTGGCGGAGCGGGAGGAGGCGGAGCTGGCGGGGGTGACCGTCCGCACGCGGACGGAGTGCATGGCAGAGGAAAACGGAGCAGTGACGCTGACTGTCCGCTATGCCTGCACGGAGAATATCGCGGTCGAGCAGGTGCTGTGGGCCGAGGCTGCAGCCTCGGCCGCCCCCGGCCGGGAGCCGTTTTCCCTTCCCTGACCTCCGCCTCCCGGGTCTCCGGGAGGCTTTGAACCCGCCCTTTGGAAAAAATTTCCGAAATCGGTATAAACCCGGCCGGACTGCCCCATACTCACGGCAGAAAGGACGGGATGAACATGAAACGGTGGATACGGGCTCTGTGCGGCGGATTGGTGCTGTGCCTCGGGCTGTCGGTGTGCGATTTTGCCGGCGAATGCGAGGCCATCCGCTCGCAGATGCTGCGGCTGCATATACTGGCCAATTCCGACAGCGAGGAGGATCAGGCGCTCAAGCTGCAGGTGCGCGATGCGGTGGTGGAGGCGGCCGCCGGGATGCTGGACGGCAGCGAGAATGCGCAGGAGGCGGCCGACCTGGCCGAGGCGCAGCTCGAGCGGCTGCGCACGGTGGCGGAGGAGACGGTGCGCCGCGCGGGGTATGATTACCCCGTGACGGCCGAGCGCTGCCGGATGTATTTTACCGCGCGGGAGTACGGCGCGGTGACGCTGCCGGCGGGAGAATATGAGGCCATCCGGTTTGTCATCGGCAGCGGCGAAGGCCATAACTGGTGGTGTGTTCTGTTTCCGCCGCTGTGCGTGTCGGCGGCGACGGAGCATAAAACCGCGGCCGATGTGCTGACCGATACGCAGGAGGACATTGTGACCAGTCCGCAGCGCTATACCGTGCGGCTGAAGGTGGTGGAATGGTGGGAGGAGCTGTGCCGCCGTCTGGCCTCCTGAGAAACAAATTCGAAAAGGCCCCGTGCCGACGGTAAAAAATACCGTCAACACGGGGCCTTTTGATGAGCGTTTCTCCCTCACTCAGCAGGAACGCGTCCCCCCGCCGACCGTAAAGCGGCCGGTTCCCTCGAGCACGGTGACCATTGCGTCCCCTCCGGCGGCATGAGTGGAGATTTCTTCGCCGCGGTCGAAGGAAAAGAGTGTCATGCTGACCTTGTCGTTCTGTACCAGTGTCTGGCTGACGATCTGACCGGGGCGGTATTCCACCAGATCCCGCAGCTGCAGCTTTTCGCGCTTGGCAATGCTTTTATACATCCGTGTCACTCCCGTTTGAAGATTCAAATACAGTATGCCACAAAGCCCCGGAATCATTTTGGGAAAATTTGCGGCAAAGGAGGGGGCCGGAAGGCGCCGTCAGACCAGCGCGGAGGAACGGGGATCCAGCCGTCGGATAATATCCTCCTGAATGGCGGGAGACAGGTCGAGGAAATTGACAAAGGTGCCGTGAATACGCACAATGTAGACGCCGGACGGCGCATACCGCTTCGGGTCGGCCAGCACACGGCGCAGCGTCTCGGGCGTGGTGACATTGACGTACAGGTAGAAGGGGGAGACCCGTTCCTCCATGGCCTCGTTGAAAAAGAGCGGGCGGAGGATGCGGTTGGCAAAATCCAGGCCCTTTTCCTCCGGCGTGGCGGCCGTAAAGAACTTCGGGTCAATGCCGAGATGTGAGGCGTAGCCGCCGTCCATCTTTTCAAACGGCAGCTGCAGCAGCGAGAGAATCCGGAAGCCCATGCCGCGGTCGGCCTCTCCGAACAGCGGATCGACACCGTAATTGAGCTGCTCCCGCGCCGTCCGTCCGTCGGGTGTGGCGCCGACCCAATACCCGTAGGTGAGATGCGTGGAGGGGCTGGACCAGTCGGCACGGAACGGGTTGCCGAGATAATTCCTGTGCGAGGTCACCATATCCGAAATACGGGTGACCACCTCGGCGGCCTCGCGGTCCGCATCCGGATGGTGGTTGCCGAATTTGGGGGCCTTTTTCAGGAAATCGTGCAGCGCCTCATACCCCTCGAAATTCCGCCGCAGCGCCTCCGGCAGCTTGTCGCAGTCCTCGGGATGCTCGGCCAGCAGCCGGTCGATCGCCACAAAGGAATCCGCAATCACGCTTAAGCCGTGGATCAGACAGCCGCTTCCGTTGTAGGGTGTGCCCTGGTGGTGCGTGTCCCGCATATCGTAGCCGCTGTCGGCCCCGCCCATAAAGACGCTGAGAAACGGAACCGGCAGCTCGCTGACGGCCTCCGACGCACCGTTTGCAGCCCGGCACATCTCGTCCACGCAGTGTTCGCAGGTCTCGTAGAAGACGGTGCGGATATTCTGCAGCAGCGCGCGCGTATCCGTCTCCGGCATGGGTAAAATCGCCTTGCCGGTCACCGTCGAGCGGCCTCCGTTGAGGCACAGCTCCAGAATTTTTGGCAGATTCAGCCACGAATTGGTGGTGTTTCCGTTGTCCTTGCCCATGATCAGCGGCTCCTGACAGCCGGCCACCGCATAGTCGGGGCGGTCGCTCTCGGCCACTCCCCGCGCCCGCAGCAGCTCAAATACCGAATCGTCGTTGAACAGCGACGGCGTCAGCACACCGGGCGAGAAGAAAAACCGGCCGAGCTCGCGGTACAGCTGCTCGGGGGTGTGGCGGTGCAGCTTGACGGAGAGGATGGGCTGCGGCAGATTCATGCCGTAATAGGCATCCAGCAGCGCATAGGAGGTGAGGTTGGTCAGGTCGTGTCCGTCGTTGTCGCGGCCCGAAATCAGGAGGTTCTGCGAAATGGCCCAGGAGCGGTCACCGACGTTGAAAAAGACCAGAAAATGCTTGAACAGGGCCGCCGTCTCGGCGCGCGAAAGGTTTTCCGCGGCGCGGAAGGGCTCGAAAATGCGGTCGGCATTTCCGACCGAGAGCGCAAACGGATTGGGCGCCTGCTCGAGGCACATGACCTCCCACAGCAGCAAATAGGCCTGCAGCGCCTCAAACAGGGTGCGGCAGCCCTCGGCCGGCACGCGGCGCAGCGTAGCGGCCAGATGCAAAAACCGTTCCCGGCGCGGGCCGTCCGCCGCAGCTGCCTTTTCGTCGGCCAGCCCGGCATAGCGCTCGGCCAGCATCCGCACGGCCCGCAGCGTGACGCACATGGCGGCGTAGTTGTCCCGCTTTTCCGGGTCGCTCTCCGCCTCCTGCCGTTGCTCCAGCTCCTGCAGCAGCGGCTTCAGCCCGCGGCGGAGCACGGGACGGAAATCGGGGATAACGTGTCCCGTGACCTGCTCCACAAAGAACACCACCTCCTCGGTGTAGCCCTCAAATTCCCTGTACACGGAGGAGAGCGTCTGTACATAGGCGGAGCGTTGGGCAAAATCGCGCACCGCGGCGATGCGCTCGGACGTGAAGGTCTCGTTCGGCTCAATGTCGTTGTAGACCGCCGTGGGATCACAGTATCCCGAGAAGGTTTCCACGCGGAAGGAGGGGTTGATGAGCGCGTAGCTCTTGGCAAAGGCATCGGACTGGCTTCCGGCAAAAACGGCGTGGTCGCTGAGCGAGAGCGGCAGCTCCCGCAGGATGCATTCCAGCTCCCGGGCGGCGCGCATCTCGTGCGACAGCCCCTTCAGCTCGTCTTGGTGGCGATAAACGATTTCGCGGGAGAGAAACCATCCGTCCAGCCGCGGCTTGGCCCGCTCCTCCCGAAACAGGGCCTCCGCCTCGGCGGTGACGGCCTTTTCCTCATACAGTGCGGAAAAATCCATAGTTCTCGTTCCTTTCTCTCGGTGATTTAAGTACGCACAACGCGGAGTCCGCGCTGCGTCAGCATATTCTCAAGGCGGAGGCGGGTAGCCTCTGGCACAAAAGCATCCTTCACGGTGTAGGGAATACCGAGCCTGGCCCATTTGTCCTTGCCGTATTCGTGATACAGCAGGAGCTCAAAGGCGGTGTGCTCACCGCTCAGCGTCTCAAAGAAATCGGCAAATCCGCGCAGGGCGGCTTCGTCCGTGTTGAAGCCGCCGATCAGCGGTACGCGCACCAGCAGCGGCGGCCCGCTCTGCGCCGCCTGCCGCAGATTCTGCCGCACGGTATCGTTGCCGATGCCCGTGACGGCGCGGTGCCGCTCGGAGTCCGGATGCTTGAAATCCGCGATGAGATAATCCAGCAGCGGAAACAGCGCCGGCAGCCCCGCGGAGGTGGCGTTGGTTTCGAGGGCCGTGCGGATGTGCTCGCTGCGCAGTGCCCGCAGTGCCGCGGTCAGAGCCTCCGCCTGCAGGGTGGCCTCGCCGCCCGTAAAGGTGACGCCTCCGCCGTCGAAAAACAGGGGACGGCAGGAGACCGCCTCCGCCACCAGCTCCTCGACCGAAACGGCGGTCGGGGAATCGGGGGCCGGATAGATTCCCTCGGGGTTGGCACACCAGGGACAGCGCATGTTGCAGCCGAACAGATGATACACAAGCCGGTTGCCGGGCCCGTCCTGGGAATAGTTGAAGCCCTTTTGAAACAGCGTGAGCTTCATGCAAAACGCTCCTTTCTTCGATAAAAATGTTGCGGCAAACGTCAAATAGTTCACGACGTGAACTATTTATCCTCTTTCATTATACGCATCCGGAGCCAACAGTCAAGAGAAATCGGCAAAAAATTTGCCGCAGGCCGGAAAAAGGAGAGGACCGAGAGTGCGGCAGCCGCTCAGGCATGCCGTTTCCGAAACGGCTGTACCCGGCTGGACTTGTCTGTCCTTTTTATCTTAAAAATTGCCCCGCCATCCCGTAAAAAAAGCAAAATACAGGACGCCTGAAATGTGATACTATAAGAAGGAAATCAATCCGTGTCGGGAAGGCGGTGTACGGCATGAAAAGAATTACGGATTGCCTGGAGGAACGGGTGGAGAGAAATCACATTCTGCCCTTCTTCTGGCAGCACGGAGAGGATACGGCGGTGCTTGCGGAGGAAATGGACGCGATGGAACGCTGCCATATCCGCGAATTCTGTGTGGAAAGCCGTCCGTATGAGCATTTCGGGGAGGACCCGTGGTGGCGGGCTGTGGGCTTTCTGCTGCAGGAGGCCCGCAGGCGCGGTATGCGGGTCTGGCTGCTCGACGATAAATTTTTCCCGACGGGCTATGCCAACCGCTATCTGGAGACGCATCCGGAGCTGCGCAAGGTGTCGCTGCGTATGGAATACCGCGATTTCTCCGGGCCGGCGGAGGGGAGCACCCTGCTGTTCCCCCCGCTGGATGAGGAGGAGAGGGTGCTCTCTGCGGTGGCTTATCCGCGGCGGGAGTGCGGCCGCCTGCTATATGGGGCGGGGGTGGAGCTGACGCTGTGCCCCGAGGACGGACGGATTGTATGGGACATCCCGGAGGGCGTATGGCGGGTATACTACCTGATCCGCACCTACCGGGTCTACAGCGAGCGGGAGCGCTATTTCATCGATATGCTGTCTCCCACCTCCTGCGACGCGATGCTGCACGCGGTCTACGAACCGCACTATGCGCATTTTGCGGAGTATTTCGGCAACACCTTTGCCGGCTTTTTCTCGGATGAGCCCAGCTTCGGCAACAAATCCTACGACTATTATTCCGCACTCGGGACGGAGGAGATGCTCCTTCCCTGGCGGGACGACCTGCCTGAGCTGATGGCCGGACAGGCCGGCTGTACGCCGGAGGAAATCCGGCTGCTGCTGCCGGCCCTGTGGCATGAGATCGAGGGGAGAACCTCGATTGTGCGGGGGGCCTATATGGAGGTCATTACCCGCCTCTACCGCCGGAATTTTTCGCGTCGGCTCGGTGACTGGTGCCGGGCGCACGGGGTGGAGTATATCGGACACGTCATCGAGGACATGAACACCCACCAGCGTCTCGGCTACGGCTCCGGCCATTATTTCCGGGCGCTGGACGGGCAGGATATGGCGGGCATCGATGTGGTGCTGCACCAGATTATCCCCGGACTGCAGGAGCTGAACCACGCGGCCTGCGTGACCTTCAACAACGCCGATCCGGAGTTTTTCCACTATACCCTGCCGAAGCTGTGTGCCTCCCATGCGCATATTCAGCCGCTCAAGAAAAACCGGGCACTGTGTGAAATCTACGGAGCCTATGGCTGGGCGGAGGGGATTCCGCTGATGAAATATCTGACGGATCTGATGCTCTGCTGCGGCATCCAGTATTTCGTGCCCCACGCCTTCTCCCCGAAATATCCCGACCCTGACTGCCCGCCGCATTTTTATGCACGGGGCCATAACCCGCAGTTTGCGCTGTTCGGGGATCTGATGGAATATACGGCGCGGCTTTGCCATGCCATGAGCGGCGGAGTGCACCGCGCGGATGTCGCCGTGTATTATAACGCCGAGGCCGAGTGGTCGGGCGGCCGGAATATGCTGCAGCAGAAAATCTGCAAGGAGCTGACGCGGCATTATATCGATTTCGACCTTCTGCCGCAGGATACGCTCTGCGAGGAGGCCTCGGTGCGGAACGGCCGGCTGACCGTTCATGAGGAGAGCTACGGCGCGCTGATCGTGCCCTACAGCCAATATCTGCCGGAGCGTGTGCTCTCCGCCATGGGACGGCTGGCGGAGCAGGGGGTTCCGGTATGGTTTGCGGACGCGTTTCCGGAGGCCTGCTCCGAGGGGCGGCCGCTCGGCCGTCTGCCGGAGCGGTGCCGGCCAGTGCCGTTTGAGCGGATGGCCGGGGAGCTGATTGCCGCCGGATGGCAGGGACTCCGGCCACAGGAGGACGGCCTGCTGCGTTTTTATCATTTGGTACGCGGCGGTGACGACTTCTTCTTCCTGTGGAATGAGGATGCCCATCGGGAGCTGGATACCTGGGTGACCGTCCCCGTCGGCGGTCGGGCGTTCTTTTACGATGCATGGCGCAATACGTTGACGCGTGCCGCGCAGCGGGACGCTGCGGTGCGGGTGCGGCTGGCGCCGACGCAGGGTCTGCTGCTCTGTATGACGGATCAGGATATGACAGCGGCCCCTTACGATTACCGGGACGGGCCGACGGAGGAGCTGGAGACGGCGTTTGCCGTATCGCTGCACCGGGAGGGGGAGAGTGACTTTGTCCCGCTTCCGGGGGCAGGACTCGGCAATCTGGCCGGCCGGATGCCGCATTTTGCGGGCGTAATCCGCTATGAGACGCAGCTCACGGATGCGGAGGCGTCTCTCATCGACCGGGTGGAGCTCGGTACGGTCGGGGAGACGGCGGAGCTGTGGGTCAACGGCGTATCCTGCGGCCGGATTGCCTCTCTGCCGTATGTGTTTGAGACGGCGGGAAAATTCCGGGACGGCCGCAACGATCTGCGGGTGGAGGTTATCCCGAATAACGCCTACCGCGAGCGCGATCCGTATTCCGGCTGGCTGGCGCTGCCGCCGATGGGTTGGGTCGGGCCGCTGCGCATCGCTAAGGGCGTGCGGAAGGCATAACAAATCGGCCGCACCGAGCAGGTGCGGCCGATGGAGCGTGTCAAAAAACTCTATTTTTGACACGCTCGGAGGCTGTCTGAAAGGCCGCAGGGACACGACGCAGAATGCCAAAGCGTTGGCCCTTTTGGACAACAGCTTTTTTCATAATTCAAAGGAAAAGAATCGAAAGCTCACGGTTTTCTCTCTTGACATGATGCGGCTTTTGCGGCCGATTAACAGCGCACGGTTTGGGGCACACTATTCCCTGAAAAGGGGGAATCGGTATGCCCAAACGTGCGCTTTGCTTTTTTCTGGCAATCCTGTGTCTGCTCGGCGGCCTGCTGCTGCGGCTGTATACGGTGTCGGAGGGGAGCCTGTCCCGGGCCGCCGGGGAGCAGGCCAGCGTGACGCTGATACTCGGCAGTGCGCTCGGCACCATTTACGACCGCCATATGACGCCGCTCGTCAACCGTACTTCGGAGCTGAAAACGGCGGTGGCCCCGTTTCCGGAGACACTCTCCCTGCTCAGCGAGACCTTCGGAGAGGCCTTCCGGCCGATACGGGAGCGTCTGGCGGACGGGAAGCCGGTGGTGTGTACCCTGCCGGGCGAGCCGCCAATCAGCGCCGGGACGGTGACGGCTCCGATCCCCGTGCGCTACGGGGGCGTACTTGCCCCGCATGTCATCGGTTACCGCGGTGCGGACGGGATCGGTGTGACCGGAGCGGAATATGTATTTGACGAACGGCTGACCGCCTGCCGCGGTCAGTTCCGCGTGACCTATACGGTGGATGCCTTCGGTACACCGATCGAGGGGGTGACTCCGACCGTAACGGACACACTGCACGCGGCCTCCGCCGGAGTGGTGCTGACGCTGGATGCGGAGCTGCAGGCGATGGCGGAGGAGGTGGCGCGGCAGCATCTGCAGCGCGGGGCTATTGTCATCACCGAGCCCCGCAGCGGCGACATCCTGGCGATGGTCAGCGTGCCGGATTATCAGCCGGATGCGGTGGGGGAGGCGCTGGAGAGCGAGGGAGCCCCGCTGCTGAACCGTGCCATGACCAACTACAACTGCGGCTCGGTGTTCAAAATGGTGACGGCGGCCGCGGCGCTGGAGGCGGGCTTCACCACGGAGGAGACGGCGTTCTGCAGCGGCAGCACCGAGGTGGCCGGAACCGTGTTCCACTGCCATCTGCTGTTCGGACATGGGCTTCTGGATATGCCGACGGCCTTCTCCAAATCCTGCAACCCGTATTTCATCGGACTGGGGCAAAAGGTCGGGGCCGAGCGGCTGTATGCCATGGCGTCGGCTCTCGGCTTTACGCGGGCCGTGACGGTGGCGGAGGGATGGCAGACGGCCCGGGCTGTCCTGCCGTCACCGACCGATCTGACCGCCCCGGCCGAGCTTGCAAACCTCTCCTTCGGACAGGGTAAGCTGATGGCGACCCCGGTGCATATGGCGCAGTTGGTCGGGGCCATTGTCAATGACGGACAGATGGTGAGACCGCGTCTGCAGCTTGGGACGGCGGATACCGACGGGCACCTGACGCCCGCAGCGTCGGTACCGCCGCAGACGGTGTTTTCCGCCTCTACGGCCGCCACCCTGCGGTCCATGATGGAGCGCTCGACGGAGGACGGTACCGGGATCCGCGGCAAGCCGTTCCACGGAAGGGCAGCCGTCAAGACGGGAACCGCGGAGACCGGCTGGTATGAGGACGGCGAGGAAGTGGTGCAGCATTGGTATGCCGGCTACTACCCGGCCGAGGATCCCCGCTATGTGCTCGTGGTGCTCAGCGAAAATATGGAGGCGAGCGGCGTGCGCGCCGACCCCGCCTTCCGGCAGCTCTGTGAGGAGCTGTATTACCGCAGCCTGATTGACGGCGTATCCTGACCGCAGAGGCTGCCGGGCCTGCACGGAGCTCCCGCAGCCTTTCCGAAAGCCTTCAAGTACGCAGAAAGCCCCGGCCAAATCCTCAGATTTGACCGGGGCTCAGACGCTTTCCGCGGGCGGCAGGCATTTCCGCCGACGGGGGATTACAGCTTAAAGAAACGGTATTTGGTCTCCGAGCGGAAGGTCTCGCCCGCATGCAGGATGCAGGACGGGAATTCCGGATGATGCGGTGAATCCGGGTAAAACTGCGTCTCCAGGCAAAACGCCGTGTGCGGGCGCAGCGGCAGCCCGCCCTTGCCGTTCGGCTCGTCGGTGCTGTTGGCGGTATAGAACTGCACGCTGGGCAGATCGGTGGACATCTCCATGCCGATGCCGCTGCGCGGACTCTCCGCGCGGGCGCATACGCGCAGCAGCCGGTCGTTCCACAGTACAAAGGTATGGTCATAGCCGTCCCGCAGCTGATCGTCGGGCATATCCAGGTCCTGCCCGATCGGCTTGGTCATGCGGAAATCGAAGGCGGTGCCGCCCACCTCCCGCAGCTCTCCGGTGGGAATCAGGGTGGTCTTGTCAACCGGGAGATAGCAATCGGCCGCAATGCAGAGGCGGGTATCCAGAACATCGCCGCCATCGTAGCCGTTGAGGTTAAAGTAGCAGTG
This sequence comes from uncultured Oscillospiraceae bacterium, assembly GCA_900552225.1. Taxonomy (GTDB): domain Bacteria; phylum Bacillota; class Clostridia; order Oscillospirales; family Acutalibacteraceae; genus UMGS1487. The sequence goes on from URYX01000010.1 coordinate 17,385, forward strand.
ATTTGTCAGGTTGAGCGGCGTGTCGGCGCTTGCGGTGGCCTCGTAGGAAAGGCACAGTGCACTGCCGTGGACACGGATGGTGACCGATACCTGCAGCGTCCCGGGGAAGCCCTCCTCCCCGTCGGGGGAGATGCGGAAGAACCGCACGCCGTCCTCTAAGACATCGGCATTCCACAGATGCTTGTCAAAGCCGCGGAAGCCGCCGTGCAGATGCACCGTGCCGTTTTCGTTGCAGCCGACATCGTAGCTTTTCCCGTTCAGGGAGAAGCAGCCTCCGGCAATCCGCCCGGCATAGCGCCCGACGGTCGCCCCCTGATAGGAGCCCCCCTCCAAATATCCCTTCAGCGTATCATAGCCGAGCACGCAGTCCTTGCCGCCGAACTGAATCGACTGAATCGTGGCTCCGTAGGACAGCACCGCCACCTTCAGGTCGCTGTCGCCGATGATATAACGGAAAACCTCACTGTCGTTAGGCAGCCTGCCGAACGGTTCCTTGACTACACTCATACAATTCCTCTCCTTTTTGAAAAATCGTCCCGGTATCCTTTCGATTCAGTATATCGGATTTTTCCGAAAAGGTCAAGCCATTTGCGGTATGCCGCGGCATTTTTCTTCATATAGTACGGCAGAAGGGAGAGGAGTGCATGAAAGCCTATATTCTGCTGACACGGCGCCGCCTGCTGGCCGCGGGAGGCATCCTGTGCGCGGCGGCCCTGCTGCTGGCGGCCTTGCTCTGCATGACGCCGCGCCTGGCCGCGGCCGCCGGAAAGGGGAGCGAGCGCAAAATCCCGATTTACTGTACCGACCGGCCGGAAAAGGTGGTATCACTGACCTTTGATGCCGCGTGGGGCGATGAGGACACTCCGCAGCTGATCCGGATTTTTGAAACATACGGCATTCACGTCACATTTTTTGTGGTGGGCGAGTGGACGGAGCGCTGCGCCTCCTCGGTGCAGGCCCTGCAGGAGGCCGGGCACGAGGTGATGAATCACTCGGATACCCACCCGCACATGCCGCAGCTCTCCCGTGAGGGCATGGCGGCGGAGATCAACCGCTGCAGCGACAAAATCGAGGCACTGACGGGCACCCGTCCCATCCTGTTCCGCGCACCGTACGGCGACTACAACAACGCCCTGCTCGAGACGCTGGACAGCCTCGGTATGTACTGTATCCAGTGGGATGTGGATTCGCTCGACTGGAAGGATCCGCCTCCCGCGGACATTGTCCGGCGGGTGACCGAGCGGGTGAAGCCGGGCAGCATCGTTCTGTTCCATAATGCCGCCAAGAACACGCCGGAGGCGCTGCCGACCATCATCGAAAAGCTGCAGGCGGACGGCTACACCTTCCTGAAGGCCTCGGAGATGATCTACCGCGAGGGGTATACGATCAACCACGAGGGACGCCAGTGCACGCAGGCGGGGACCGCCGCGCCGACCGGATAACATAGGAAACAGGGGCCGCTTCATCCCGAAATAAGGCGGCCCCTGTTTTTATCTGCGGATCTCAGATGCGCTCAAAATACCAGGTCTGCGCCCGTCCGGCGGCCGCCTGCGGGATGACTCCCTGCTGCAGCATGGCTCCGGAGACAGTCTCCTCCGTACCATTCAGTCGGTAGATGGCCTCCGCCTCTGCCTCCCGCACCGGCAGGCGGGCGGGCAGTGCGCGGTCGGCGCGGTCGCGCAGAATCGTCAGCAGAATGCGGCTGCGGTCGGCGCTCACCGTGTAATAGGCGGAGCATCCGTCCTCAAACGGGTTTTCAAGGCGGTACAGCTCGCCGTTCAGAATCACATCCTCATACAGGCGGTACTCCCGGACCTGCGCCCGGATGGTCTCACGGATGGCCTCGCTCGCCTGGGTGATGTTCAGCTCATAGCCGAGCGGCCCGGCCAGCGCCGTGCGGAACCGGAAATCCAGCTCCTCGGGGTCGGCACAGACGTTCCCCGGGTTGGAGACGTGGCAGCTCATGACCGTAGCCGGATAGGCGAGCGTCGAGCCGTACTGGCTGTAGATGCGCGCCTCCGGATAGGTGTTGTCGCTCTCCCAGATCTGGGTGCTGTAATGCATCATGCCGAGGTCGTAGCGCCCGCCGCCCCCGCTGCAGTTTTCGATCATGGTGTGCGGGAAATGCCCGCAGAACCACTCAAACAGCGCATACACGCCGAGCATATACCGGTGCGCCGCCTCCTTCTGCCGCTCGGGCGGGAGATACAGCGAGCCGACCTCCGACATATGGCGGTTCATGTCCCATTTGAAATAGTCGATGCCGACCCCGTCAAACGTGCGGGAAAACTGCTCCTTCAGATAGTCAAGCACGGCGGGATTCCCGAAATCGAGCACCAGCTGCTCCCGGGACAGCAGATTCTGGCGCCCCCGGCACTGGAGACACCAGTCCGGGTGGGCCCGGTACAGGTCGCTGTCCGGGTTGACCATTTCCGGCTCGATCCAGATGCCGCACTTCATGCCGTAGCTCTTGACCCGCTGTACAAAGCTGTGCAGCCCGTCGGTAAACTTGCGGCGGTTAACCACCCAGTCTCCGAGTCCCGCACGGTCGTTGTTGCGCGCTCCGAACCAGCCGTCGTCCACAACCAGCATATCCATGCCGCAGGAGGCCGCGTCCCGGGCAAAATCGAGCAGCAGCGCCTCGTCAATGTCGAAGAAGCTCGCCTCCCAGGAGTTGAGCACGATCGGCCGCCGCTCAAATTTCGGTGCGGGCAGGATGTGCTGCCGCGTAAAGCGGTGGAAATTGCGCGACATGGTGCCGAGTCC
>URYX01000011.1 GCA_900552225.1 uncultured Oscillospiraceae bacterium
CTCCAGCACGGTGGTCGGCACCATCTGCTCCATAAACTGCCGCATCAGGAACAGGCCGAGCGAGGAGGCGCAGGCGGGAAGGATGAGGGCCCAGTGGGTGTTGACGATGCCCATACGGGCCATCACGATATAGCTCGGAATCTGCGTCACGGTGCCGTTGAACATCAGCGACAGCACCACCACCGTGTTGAGCAGTCCCCGCCCGGGGAATTCCTCCTTGGCAAGCACATAGGCCGCCATGGAGGCAAACAGCACCTGGCCGATTACGCCGCCGAGCGTGATGACCACCGAATTGAGGATCGAGCGGCCGAGCGGCACCCACGACTCCCGCAGAATACTGGAAATCCCGGAAAAGTTATGGGTGGTCGGGTTGCTGACCCACAGACGGGGCGGGAACACAAACAGCTCGTCGAGAGGCTTGAAGGCGTTGGAAACGGTAAACAGCATCGGCAGCGCCATCGCCAGCGCAAACAGCGTCAGGAACAGCAGATTGGCCACGCCGCCCGCGTTGGAACGGGCATAGGAGGATTGGTGGGCCAGGCCCTTCATTACGCGCATCTCAGTTTCCCACCTTTCTGAGCAGCCGGTTGATCAGCTGGTTGGAGGCCATCATCAGCACAAACAGGAAGGTGGAGATGGCGCAGGCATAGCCCATCTCATAGCGGGCATTGCCGTAGTCCTGCATATGGTTGACCAGGGTGTGTACCGCGTAATCCGTGCTGGGATTGCCGCACAGGTTATTGCATACCTCACCCACCGAAAAGGCTCCGGTGATGCTGAGCACCGCACCGAACATCAGCTGCGGCTTCATGGAGGGCAGGGTCACGAACCACAGCTCCTGCCAGCGGTTATGGACCCCGTCGATGGCCGCCGATTCATACAGGCTGCGGTCGATGCCCTGCAGGCCTGCCACAAAGGACAGAAAGCCGGTGCCGAGGCTCATCCACAGGCTGACCAGAATCACGCAGGTCATCATATACTGCGTATCCGTCAGCCACTGAATCGGCTCACGAATGATGTTCAGCGTCATCATCCAGCTGTTCAGGTAGCCGTAGGCATCGCCGCTGAACATCAGCGTCCAGATCAGGTAGGCGTTGCCCGAGATGGACGGCGCATAAAACAGAATGACCAGTAGCGTCCGCAGCGCGGGCGACAGCTCGTTGATCATCCACGCGACCAGCAGCGCCATCAGGTAGCCGATCGGGCCGATGAACAGCGCCATGGTCAGCGTGTTCGACAGCACGGTCGGGAACAGGTCGTCGTAAAAAATCATCTGAATGTAGTTCTGTGCTCCGATGAACTGTGGGGCCTCCAGGACGTTATACTGGGTAAAGGACAGTCCGATGGCCACCACGACCGGAATCACGGTAAACACCGTAAACAGCAGGAAAAAGGGCAGCAGAAAGAGATAGCAGCTCTTTTTCTTCTTCATACGGCTCCACAGGCCGGGACGGCATCCCGCACCGATTTCCTTGCTGCGCTTCACTCCGTCTCGCCTCCGTCCAAGCCGTATTCCTGACGCTTCAGCGTCAGTTCCTTATCGATGATCTTCGTATATTCCGCAAGTGTCTCCCGGATGTCCGCATCCTGATAGACAATCCTGCGGAAGGCGTTGCTGATATGCCGCCCCATCAGGTAGCCGCCGGCCACCTCGGGGGTTCCCACGGCCCATTCCCACTGCGACCGGAGAAGGGCCTTTTCCTCGGCCGTCCACATCTGCTGCTCAAAGGCGGTTTTGGAGGCCACCATCACACGGGCCGAGGTGCCGAGCTTGGTCTCCAGCGTGCGGGCGTAGTCGCTCTGGGTCTCACCGGATACCCACCATTTCAGATAGCTCCACGAGGCGTCCCGGTCGGCGGCATTGCGGAGCAGCATGGCGCCCGTTCCGGTGCTGTTCACCGAGCGGTCCGGTGTTCCGTCCGCGCGCAGCGTGCCGGGCACCTGCGCCATACCCCACAGACCGCTGATCTCGGGGGCAAATACCACCAGGCTGTTATAGCTGCTGTAATCCGCGACGGCCAGCGGCATCTCACCCGTGCGGAACCGGTTGATGAAGTTAAAGCTCAGCGGCAGGTTGAAGTTCGTATAGAACTTTGTCCACTGGCGGAAGGCGGTCACGCTCTCCTCGGAATCGAGCAGAGAATAGGCTCCGTCCCCGGCGTAATACGCCCCGCCGTTTTGATAGAGGAAGGTCTCATAGCCGGTGCAGCCGAAGGTCATGTTATTTTTCTGCAGCGTCGTGATGCAGTCATACACTTCCTCCCACGTCTGCGGCACCGTCAGTCCGAGCTCCTCCAGAATATCGCTGCGGTAAAACAGCATGGAGAAGCTCTGCGTCTCGGGCAGGGCCCATACCCCGCCGTTGAAGCGGTAAGGGGTCAGCGCCGACTCGTAGAAATCGGCGGCCGCCTCCTCAAAGCCCGGAAGCTCCGACAGCTCCGTCAGCGCGTCCCGGATGGCGTAGCCGAGCACCGTTCCCGAGGCGTTGAACAGCACCACGTCCGGCCCGAGGCCCGCCACCGTCGCCGGCATGATGGCATCGGCGGTCACCAGCTTGACGGTGGCACCGATGCCGGTGGCCGCCGTGAATTTCTGGGTGCTGAGGTCCTGCAGAATCTGCGCCTGATCGCGGCCCGTCACCGCCCACACGCTGACCGTGCGATCGGCGCTGACCGATCCGCCGAGACTGTCGTAGCTCTCGGTATAGGAGCGGGCAATCCGGCGGATATCGTGCCGCACCTGCGCCCACCAGCCGGCCTCGGCCCCGGCGGTGCTGCCGCCGTAGGGCTGCCACTCCAGCCAGTCGAGCTCCAGCGGCTGCGCCGTCCGTTCAAGCAGCCAGGTGCCGAGGGCGCTGATGTTGGAATTCAGCGTCGTGATCTGATCGGGAATCTCGTCGGGGTTTTTCAGGAATTCCCCCAGCTGGCGGATCAGCTTCTTAAAAACGCCCGTATCCGAGCCGCCGTCGGTGCTGAGGCGGCTGAGGTAGTCGGCCGTCTGCTCCAGGCATTCCTTCTGCACCGCCATGTCCTCGAATACGTCCGGCAGCTTTTCGTCCAGGTGATAGTCACGGTAGTTATCGGGGTCGGTGCCGGTGATCATCAGGATCCGGCGGTAGAGGCGGTTGAGCTCGGAGACGCAGGCCTGCACCAGGGTCACGGCCGGCTCCAGCTCACCGAGTGAGCAGGATAGTGTCACGGTATGCTCGCCGGCCGACAGCCATTTCCACGCCGTCTGCCCCCGGGCATCGCTCACCGTCAGCGGATAGAAGTCGGTGGCATAGGGCACCGTCTCCTCCAGCCACTCCTCTCCGTCCACAAGGATGCGGCGGCAGCTGACCGAGCCGGCGGAATAGTCCTGCCGCACCCGGAGGTTCAGGCAGTACCAGCCCTCCTGCTCCACGGTAAAGCCCCAGGTCACGCTCTCACCGAGCGTCTGCCATGAGGTGCCGCCGAGGGTGTTGTAGGTGGCCGCATTTTCACAGACGGGCATGGTGCCGGCCGAAATGCGGTCGATCTGCTCCAGAATGGAGGGGGCGGTGCGGCTCTGCGGGTTTTCCGCCTGCAGGAGAATCGGCAGGACGGCCGCGGTCCGCTCCGGGGACGCGTCCGCCGTCTCCGCCGGACCGACGCCCTCAAACCAGAGCTCCGCCCACGTAAACGGCTGATTGCCCGCCTTCAGCACCGCCGTATGCTCGCCGGCGGAGAGATACCAGGCAATTTCCCGGGAAACATAGCTCTTGTCGCTGTGGGCCTGCGTCGTATACCGCTCCGCCTCCCGCAGCTGCGGCTGGCGGCTGTAGTCAAAGGTGCCGTCCGTCACCCACTGCTTCGGAAAATACAGCTGGCCGCTTTCGGCAAACGGCAGCTCCCCGTCCAGCGTCAGCGACGCGGTATAGGAGGACAGGTGTGTGCCGCCGCCCGCGGCCGCGGCACACAGGCGGTACAGGCCCGCTGTCTCCACCCGGAAGGTCACGGGGAGGGAATCCCCCTCGCACAGAGTCTGCGGCTGCGCCGCAAGCGTCACCCGCTGCCCCTGCGCCCCATAGGCGCCGGCGTGGGAGGACAGATAGGCGGCATAGGCATCGCTGTCCCCGCCGCCCAGGCGCTGCAGGCAGGCCGTCAGGTCGGGCAGGGGGCCGTCCGCCGTCCGCGTACCGCAGCCGGACAGGCTGCCGAGCAGCAGGCAGGCCGCCGCGGCCGCGCTGAGCAGCCGCAGCCCGCGGTGTGTGATGCGCCGTCGAGTGCTTTGTTTCATCCTACATCCCGCCTTTCCGCCGCTCAGCCGACAATTCCCGAGCGTTCCACGCTTTCGATAAAATACCGCTGCCCAAACAGAAACACCAGCAGCAGCGGCGCGATAAACAGCAGCAGTGCCGCGTTATTGATGAGCGATTGGCCGATGACATCCACCGCACCGGTGCCGGTGGCCGTCGAGGCCTTGACCATGTCGTATACCTTGGTGATGACGGTCTGCAGATAATCCTCGGTCGGCTCAAAGATCGAGAGATAGAAGCTGTCCGTCCACTGCCACACGAGGGAGAACAGGAACACGGTCACGAGCATGGTCCGGGCACCCGGCACGGCCACCCTCCAGAAGGTGCGGAGTGCTCCGGCGCCGTCGATGGAGGCGGCCTCCTCCAGTTCCTTCGGGAAGCCCGCGAAATATTGGCGCAGGATGAACATCAGCAGGCCCGATTTCAGTCCGAGGCCCGTGGCACACATCAGCGCCAGCGGCAGGCGGGTGTTGAGCAGTCCCGACGGGAACAGCCCGAACAGCGTGATGCCGCGGAACTGGAAATACAGCGGGGTGGACAGGATAAACGGCGGAATGATGAGCGTCAGAAGGGCGATGAGGAACAGCAGGCCGCGGCCGGGAAACCGGAACCGCGCCAGGCCGTAAGCCGTCAGCGTCACCGAGGCCACCTGCAGCAGGCTGTAGAGTGCCAGATTGAGCAGACTTTTGAGCAGGGCCGTGCCGTAGTCCATGTACTGTATCGCCTGGCGGTAGTTATCCAGAGTGAAATGCTTGGTGAACAGATGCACCGTGTCGTCGTTCAGGTCGGCCTCCGTCATAAAGGAATAGAGCACCCGTCCGAACACGGGATACACAATGACATAGGCAAGGCAGGTCAGCAGGAGATAGATCGCCGCATACTGCAGTACGCGGGCCAGCCGCGCTTTTCTCTTATCCGTCATGCCGGTTTTCCCTCCTTACCGCTGCTCATACGGGGCCGTCAGCCGCCGCAGCAGCACGTACAGCACCGTCACAATCAGGCTGACGATCACGAAATAGCTCCAGGCCATGGCCGAAGAATAGCCGAACCGGAAGGACTGGAAGCCGGTCGTATAGATGTAACTCATGATTTTGCCGTTCAGGTTGACGAAGCGCTCAATCACGGTATACAGAATGATGACGAGCAGCTGCGGCGCGACCATCGGCAGGGTGATTTTCCAGAAATTCTCCCAGGCCGTGGCGCCCTCGATGGCCGAGGCCTCGTACAGGGACGGGGAAATCGACTGCAGTGCCGCCAGGAAGATCAGGATCTGAATGCCCGAGAGGCTGAGCACCGTGGCGATGTTCTGCTGTGCATACAGTATGTACTGCGTCAGCTGAGGGGACAGGTCGGCGCTGAGCAGCAGGTCGGTGATGACCTGCTGGCTGCCGGACAGCAGCCCCGTCATCCCCTCCGAGGCCGCCATCGGATCGATGGTGGCGGCAATCAGCTCGTCCGTCGTGATCTGTGTCATCACGCCGGAGGTGAGGATAACCGGCAGGAAGAAGATGACACGATAGACCGTGCGGCCCGGGAACTCCCGCTTCAGCAGCATGGCCACCACAAAGCTCAGAATGACGATCAGCGGCGTGTACAGTGCGGCGGTCTGCAGCGCCTCCAGCAGGTATTTGATGTAATCCGCATCCTCCGTGAAGGCGCGCAGATAGTGCGACGGGCCCTGCACCACGATGTCATAGCCGTTTTCCGTGCGGATGTCTCCGAAGCTGATCATCAGCGACTGCAGCAGCGGAGAGGCCAGAAAAAAGACGATGCCGATCAGAAACGGCAGGCAGAACAGAAGCCCCGCGAGAGCCTCCCGCCGCCGCATCCGGCTCCTCAAATCCCATGTTTGTTTCATCCGCCGATCCCATTCCTTTCCCGAATTTCCGCAGGGTTACTGTCTATTTGAATATGTTGCCGACAGGCGGCGAGTGCTCGCCGCCTGTCGAAACGATCGCCGGAGTCAGAGCGCGGTGCCTCAGCGGCGCCGTCTGCGCACGCTTACCAGTGCGGCTCCGCCGCAGCCGGCCGCCAGCAGCAGTCCCGCCGCCGGAAGGGTCTCGCCCATCGGTACGGGCGGTTCGTCCGGTGTCGGCTCTGCCGGGGAGGTCACAACCGCCGCGTTCGGATTGACGGCAGCCGTCACGGCACGTCCCTTGTTCAGATACCGCGCCGCCACACGCACCTCCAGCGGAGCGGCAGCCGCCTGCTCCGTCACCGTTCCGGTGATGGACACCGTCAGCTCGGAGGCGCCGTTTTCCGCCGCAGCCTTCACCGTGGCCTTCAGACCCTTCGGCAGATTGCCAAACCACTTGCTCACGTCGGTTCCCTCCGCCACATCGGTGAAGGTATCGCCGCTCAGCCGCACGGTCAGCGCCGTATCCACCGTATCGCCAACGTTTCCGCTGACCGATACGTCGGACAGGGTGGCCTCGGCCGGCTTCAGGTCCGCCTCGGAGGCGGCATAGAATCCGAAATCGTCAAACCACACCGTGTTTTCGTAGTCCGCCGATTGGGTCGGGCCGTAGCAATAGAAGGTAAAATAATAGAAGTCCGTCGGTACAAAGCCAATCTCCTCATACGGGACCTCCTTGCCGGCCTGCATATAGTGAATCTCATCGAAGGGCACATGCACATAGCCCTCAAAGCCGGCCGGGATGTCCTTGATGTCGAAGACCGCCTCGCAGTCCTCGGTCAGGTAGGCGGCGCGCATCGTCATGGCCTTTTCGGTCTTCATCCAGAAGCACAGGCCGTCGCCGTACAGCTCCTCGTTATCCGGCTTGCGCTTCTGCGCTCCGGGCGAGGCCCAGACCGCCTTGCCGGAATTGTAGATGAGCTTCAGGCTGTTGCCGAAGCGTGCATTCGCACCGGTCGTATCCAGCGACATCCGGCAGCCGTCGCCGTTTTCCTGTGCGTTGATCTGTGTCCACACGCCGATCAGCGTGCGGTCATCCGTGTAGCTCTCGAAATCGTCCAGTACGGTATGGTAATCCTCCGGATGTTCCTGCATCAGGCCTCCGGACGATTCCTTCTGCTGTGCGCCGTAGGTGCCGAAGGAGTCGATGTACAGCGTGCCGCTCTGCGGCAGCGTCAGCGGATACAGCGTCATGTGATAGCCGAACAGCGTGAACTCGGCGGGCGTATCCGTGCCGTCCGCCTTGACGAAGCGGCTGTAGGGGAAGTAGACCAGGTTTTCGCCGGCCTGAATCTCCGCGTCACACCACGCACCCGTCCAGTCGTTCATCAGTCCCTGCAGACGCACCGTACCGGCTGCGTCCGACTTGATCCACAGGAAGAAACCGTCGCCCTCGGCGGCATAGAAGTCCTCGCTGCTGTCCCAGAAGGACGCGTTGGGGTTCTTCGATTTGTCGAACATCCACTTGGCCGAGCCGCCGGAGATTCCGAAGCCATAGGCCGCGGAATGCACCACCACGGAGGCCTTCCCGTCGTCACCCGCATTCTGTCCGGTAAAGCCGCACAGGTCGGCGTCGAAGTTTTTCAGCGTCTTCAGCCCCACCGTCTCCGGCAGGCGCAGCTCGGACTCATGGAACGGGCCGGGCTCATCCGTCGGCTTCGGGTCATCGGGAGGCAGCTCTCCCTCATAGCAGGAGAACGCGTCAATGTACAGTGTGCCGCTCTGCGGCAGTCCGATCGGATACAGCACAAAGCCGTAGCCGAACAGTGTGAAATCCGCGTGCTCGCCGTTGCTGTTGAGTACGAAGTCGGCATACGGGAAGAACACGAGGTTTTCCCCGACGGCAATCTCCGCATCGCAGTGCATGGCCACCCAGTCGGGCGTGAAGCCGGTGCCCTCCAGACGCAGCGTCCCGGCCACATCCGACTTCACCCACAGGAAAAAGCCGTCTCCGGCCGTCCCGTACCACTCCTGCGAGCTGTCTCTCAGGCCCGCATGCTGCGATTTGCTCTTGTCGTACGTCCAGCGCACGGCGCTTCCGTTTTCCCCGTAGCCGCAGTCGGTGACCCGCTCGGCCACGGAGGCCGAGCCGTCATCCGAGGCGTTCCAGCCGGTCAGTGCTCCGAGCGCCGCCTGCTGATTGGCAGCGGTCGTCAGAGTGACCGTAGACGGTACGGTTTTTTCCGAAGGTGTATAGCCGTCGGCGTTCACCGCCAACGCAAGAGGAAGCATCGCCGTCACCAGCAGGCACACGGCGAAAAGCGCGGTGATCTTGTAAAATTTACCCTGTTTCATGCCATTTCCTCCATCCGAAATTTTCTGTGCGGGAATCAGTGTGCCGCATCCGCGGCGATGGTTTCCCGGTATTCGGACGGTGCATTTCGGTAAAACATACAAAACAAGCCCGGCTTCCTTGTATTTATTTTACCTCACGCTGCAACGTCCGAAAAGGTATAATTGTAAGATAATATGGTATGAATTTCATGTTCTGAAAGCAAATCCCGCTTTTTGCTTTCAAAAGCCGAAAATCACGGCCCGCTCCCGCCTCCTTTCTCCGGATGATGGCTTCCGGGCGTGTCAAAAACACAGCTTGGGGACACGCCCGGCCTTCGGAGCCCGGAAAAAACCGAAGGCCGCTGCCTTTACCGATAGGCCCGCACGAAATCCACCTGCAGCGTAATGGGAAAATCGTCGTCCGTGAACCGGAACGGCCCGCACCAGGAATTGCTCTCATCATACAGCCCCAGCGTCAGAATGATAAACGCCGCGCGGCCGTCCCGGTCGTCCGCTCCCGTCGGTGTAATCTGCTCGTCGGCATACATCAGCCTGCCGTCCGCGTAATAGTAGAGGCCGTTTTCCAGCCAGGCCACGCTGTATTCCACGAAATGCTCCGTCGCATCCCGCTCCAGCGCCACATAGGAGGCACCGCGGCTGCTGTGGGACAGGTTATCCTCCGTATCGTAGAAATGCTCTCCGATGCAGTACTTGTTGCCCCAGTAGTTGCTGATCTCCACAATGTCGATCTCCGCCAGGCCCTTTTGGGGAGCGGTGCTGTCATAGCACATATAGGCCCGCCCGTAGCCGCCGCCCGGAATCAGCCAGAAGGCGGAATTCAGCGAGGACTGCGTCGGAATCTTCATAGCCGCCGTAAACAGGCCGCCGACCTGCTTGAAGCGCCCGTTGGTGCATACACCGCCCTGGGTGTATTCGTAGGTCTTCCCGTTGTAGGTGATGGTCTCCTTGCGCACCGAAAGCTCCAGCTTTCCGTTGCGCACCTGCGCGTTATCGCGGTACTGCATGGAGATGGTGCCGCCGCTCCCCTCCTCGAAGGTCGTCCACTTGTCACCGTCCAGAGCCGTTCCGTCAAACTCATCCCCGAACGTCTGCTCCCACGCCTTGCAGGGGACGGACAGTGCGGTTTCTGCTCCGGTCTCGTTGTCTCGTATATGCACGGTCAGCGGGACGCCCTTCTGACGGGTGTCGGAGGACACCGTCATACGGGCTCCGTCAAACCGCACGCCCGCCGCGTCGCAGGTGTACGTCAGACGGTCGGCGCGAACACGAACTCCGTCCAGCTCCACCGACAGCAGGTAGTCCGCGTCGTAGCCGAGCACGCCGGGATGCCACTGCTCCAGCGCGGCCGTCAGCCGATGGGAGACCGGCGAAACGGTCGTCCCCGTAGTCGGCGTATCGCCTGCGTCGGAGGAGGACGTTCCGGAGGAAGACGTGGCTTCCCCGGACGAGGTGCTTTCGCCGGAGGTGCCCGCCGTTGAGGCTGCGGAGGCGGAGGAGGCCGAGGAGGATGCCGTCGTTCCGTCCGTCGGCTCCGACGTCTCCCCGTCTCCGCAGGCGCACAGCCCGCACAGCAACAGCAGCGCGGCGCATACGCCCGCCGCCAGGCGATACAGATTCGGATGCTTCATCGGGGTTCCTCCTTACCAGTGAAAGTCCTGTGCCTTGGAGCGGTAGATGCTGCCGACGGTCTCCAGATAGCTCTGCGCCGACATGCTGCCCTGCAGGCACTCGTTTTCCGCTCCGAACAGGCCGTCATCGTAATAGCTGGTCACAGCATTGACGAAGTCCACCGTGCTGTGCCCCGCCTCGACCTCGCGGACGAAGGTGCGCAGCACCTCCAGGTTCTGCTCGTCCTCGATGATGTCCTGCCAATATTCCAGAAAATGATTCTTTCCGTTGCCGTTCTGATCCTCGGCGCGGACCCAGGCCGAGAAAATCAGGCCGATATCCTCGGGCGATTTCGCCGTGGAGGGGATGGCATAGCAGCCGAATTCCGTCTGCTCGATCAGCGGACCGTCCGCATCGGGGCCGCCCGGCAGCAGCACCAGCCCTACGTCGAATTTGGCCCGCTCGAAGATGTAATTCAGGTTCCAGCTGTTGGCAATCATCATGGCGACACGGCCCTTGGCAAACTGTGACTGTGGATAGAGATAGTTGCCGCCGTCGTTGCTCATAATCAGGCCGCCCGCCCACAGCTCCTGCGCAAACCGGATGGCGTTGCGGGTATTCTGCGATTCCAGGGTATAGGTAAACCCGAGCCCCGCATCGCGGCTGAATACGCGTCCTCCGTTGGCGTGGATCAGCGTGGACAGAACGTCGCTCTCCATCATCTGACCGGCCAGGCCCCCGACACCGCTCGCTTTGGCCTTCTTCAGGATTTCCTTCAGCTTATCCCAGGTCAGCTGTCCCGCCGAGGCCAGCGTCTGCAGGTCATCGCTCCCCCGGATCAGCGATTTGTTGTACACCAGCACCTTCTGCAGCGCAAAGTTATCGCGCATCAGACCGTAGAGCTTGCCGTCCACCGTAAAATCCGCGTTGCGCTGCACGATGTACAGCTCTCCGTTCGAGGGCTCCGCCGTGGAGACGGCATTCCAGTCGCACAGCAGCTTTTTCTGAACGAAGGAGAAGAAGTTACTGTCGTTGAGCACAATGACGTCCGCCAGAGGATCGGTTGCAAGAATCGAGCTGTACAGCGTCCCGTAATCGGCCAGCTGCAGGTTTTCGAGGTGACAGTTGTATGTCTTCTCAATGGCGCGGATATAGGGCTCCTCCGTGTCGATTACGTCCCAGCTCGGCGCACAGAACACAAATGTGCGTCCCTGCATGTCCCGGATCTGCGGCTCGGTCGGGGCCGTCGAGGGGGTGACGGACGATCCGTCCGGCTGTGATTCCGAGGTCTGTGTTCCGGAGGCCGTGCCGGTGGTTTCCCCGGCCGCGGTGCCCGATGCGGATGTGCTTCCCGCGGTTCCCGAGGTCTCCTGGGCCGATGTGACGGGCTCCGTATGGCATCCCGCCATCGTCACCGTCAGGCTCAGTGCCGCCGTCCACAGGGCCGCCCGCCGTATCCATTGTTTCATTGCTTTGACCCACCTTTCTCTCTGTCGTCTCCGCTGTGCGGAGTGTCTTCCCATATGCTTTTCAGTGTGTGTACCGTCAGCCGCCCGACCGTCAGATGCCCCTCCGCGCGTAGCTCCGGCGCGGTGAAGGGATAGCCGAATTCGAGCGATACGCGATTTTCCGGCTCCCAGATGCGGCAGCAGACCGTGTCGATCCACAGCCGCAGCCGCAGCGTGTCGCTGTAGGGGAGCGGGGCCGTGCCGCCGCCCGCCGTCAGGGTACGGGCGGCCGCGTCCACAGTGATGCGCAGTCCGTTCACCGTCCAGACCGCATCCTGCAGCGGCATGGTCAGCTCGATCTCCATCAGGGGCGAGGCCGGGAGCTCACGCGTTCCCTCGACCGTCCAGGCGGTGTATTCCTCGCTCCGGATGCGCAGGGCCCGCAGCTCGGGTACCGGCTCCGCCCACAGCCAAAAATCTCCGTTCTTTTCATGCAGAGTCAGATCGCACGGAACCGTGAGGCAGCCGCTGCTTACGCTTCCCGGCGCCATGCGGTATACCGTCATCTGCACACAGCGGCCGTCCGGCGCGTTGTGGAAGGTCTGGCCGCAGCTGTGCAGCAGGTCGCTCTGCAGCTTTTTGGCCGGGCCGAGCGGCACAAAATGCTCTCCATCGAAATCCATCGGCACATAGGAGCCGTTGGCTCCCCACAGCACCATCTGCCGGCGGGTCGGGTCGCCGTTGACCGGAAGGTACAGCAGATCCGGGCACTCCATGTTGTCCCAATGAAAATCCGTGCGGTAGGTGAAGTGCAGCAGATCCTCACTGGTGTACAGGAGATAGCGCTCGCCGTCATCCGTGTAGGTAATCAGCATCCACGCCCCGAGCTTCGGATTCCAAAAGATTTTCGGGTCGCGGTTGCCGGCCGCATAAAACGGAATCAGCGGGTTGTGCTCATACGGGTGAAAGCTCCGGCCGCCATCCTGCGACACGGCCAGGCACTGCACGTGCTGCAGGCCCCGTGTACGGCGCGCCTGCCCGCCGGCCGCCGTGTAATACAGCAGAATCGGCGGGTCCTCACCGCGCTGCAGACCGCTCACATTCTCCGTATCCACCAGGCCGCTGCCGGAAAAGGCCGGCCCGCGCTCGTCCGGAAGCAGCACATCCGGCGTCTCCGTCCAATGCACCAGGTCGGGGCTGGTCGCGTGTCCCCACGCCATATTGACATGATCCCGCCAGTCTACCCAGCCCATGTTGAAGATGTCGTGCTGAAAAAAGATGTGCCACAGGCCGCGGTAGTAAAACAGACCGTTCGGGTCGCTGATGTAGCCGCGGGCCGGGGAAAAATGCAGCTGCGGGCGCCCCGGCTCATGATACAGCTTTGCGAGTCCGGGGTAGGTGTCCGCGCGGTCGAGCGAGGCAAACTGCTCCTCCGTCACGCGGTCGTCCTCCAGCCGCAGCCGCAGCCGGCGGCTGCCGTAGCGGGTCATGTCGCAGTAGGTCCAGAAGGCCGGATTTTCAAAATCCGGGTCCAGGAACCACTCGTACAGCAGGGTGTCCCCCTCCCACAGCGAGGCAAAGGCGTGCCGCTCGCCGCCGTGCGGCCGCACCGGAAAGGCCAGGTACCTTCCCTCGGTTTTCAATTCCTTTTCTCTAATCGGCATGACGGCATCCGCTCCCTTCCGTGTTCTCTTTCCGCCACTGTGAACGCAGGGTATGATATTCCGCTCCGATCATGCGTACCGGCGCGTCCGCCGTGACGGACCATTCCGCCGCGGCCGGGTCGAAGCCGTATTCCTCCAGGTACAGAGTCTCTCCGCCGCCCCACAGCAGCTCCAGGCTGTCGCGGTCGGCCAAAAAGCGCAGTGACAGCCGGCCGTCCCGCACGGGAATCGGCATCCGGTATTCTCCGTTGCCCCAGCTGTTCGGGTCGGTGACGGCCGTCACGGTGCGCAGCTCCCGTGCCTCCAGATCCACGGTCAGCCGCTTGCCGCGGAGGTTCAGCGTCAGCTCCCGCGCCTTGCTCTGACGGAGGTCCAGTGTCAGCGAGCCGTCCGCCAGCTCGCCGCGCAGTGCGGAAAACGGATTTTCCCCTGCGGCCAGCAGGCGTCCCGGCAGCCGCACCGACGTCTCCCGCAGCGCCTCCAGCTCCGCAACCGGCTCGGCAAACACATGCCAGCGGCCGTCCGGCAGCGTGCGCAGGGACAGCTCATAGGGCAGCGAGGCCGCGTTGCGCCACGGAGAGGTCTCTACCGTGCAGCCGCTCCAGTCATCCAACCAGCACAGATACACGATTCTCTCCTCCGGCAGCCCGACAAAGGTCTGACCGGCATAGGCGTCCCGGCCGCCGAGCAGGCTTTCGCGCCAGTCCTGCTCCACCGTAAAGCGCTCGCCGTCGAAGCGGACGAAGCTGTAGCGGCCGGAGGCGGCCTGCAGCACCCATTTTCTCTCCCCGCCGTCCAGGCGCAGGGGGAAGATGTTGGGGCATTCGCGGTAGCCGTCGCATACAAAGTCCTCCAGCCGCTCCCACCGCTTCAGGTCGGGGGAGCGGTACACCTGCAGGCACTGCGGGTGTACCCGGCCGCGCTCCCGGTATACCATCATGATCCACTGCCCGCCGGTCTCATCCCAGAACACCTTGGGATCGCGCTGTGCGCCGGGCTCCAGGCCGTCCTGCCGTCCCTCCTCGTCCATCGCCACAATCGGGTTGCCGGCATAGGGGACAAAGCGGTTTTCCCGTTCACTCCAATAATTCATGCACTGGCCGACCGCGCTGTCCGTGTAAATCAGGATCGGGATGCCCGCACCAAAGCCGGCCGTGTCAGCCGTATCCAGCACCACCGACCCGGAATAGGCAGCCCCGACTGTGTTGCGGCCGGGCTCCAGGACCATCGGAAGCTGTTTCCAGTGCACCATATCGCGGCTGACGGCGTGGCCCCAGCCGACGTTGCCGGGCGCCAGGTGCGCCTCGTCCGCCTGATAGGTCAGGTGGTATACGCCGTCGCGGTACCATGCACCGTTGATGTCGTTCATCCAGCCTATCGCCGGGCTGAAATGGAATTGGTTGCGGTACGGCTCGTCATACAGCGGAACACCGCCCTTCGACGGCTCGCCCGCGCAGGGCATTCCGTCTTTGCCGCCCTTCGGCAGGGGGACCTCCGGTCTCTCTTGGTTGTTCTGCATTCTGTTCTCTCCTTTTTTGCTGGAATCGGACGGTCAATCGCGGCCTGTGCGCCGCCGGGACCGAGAGCATATATTACTATTTGTAACGCGTTACATTTTAAAATAAAAGGATAAGTGACGGCAAGCGGACGTGGAAATATGTTATAGGGGGCACGGAATGTGAGGCGCGGGTCGTGGGGGCGGGAACGGCGTGTCACCGCGGGCGGGGTGCGGCCGCAAGGACGCATGCAGGCGGCGGAAATGCGGCACGGGATACGGCCCGGCGCAGGGAAAACGGGGGGAAAGGGGCGGCCGGCACAGAGGGGCGACACCGTCAGAGTGGCGGGCAATCCTGCCGTCCGAACCCCGGTTACACGGCCGTGGAGGCCCGCTCCACCAGGCAGTGCGGCACAAAGCGGGTGTCCGCAGTGTCGTCCTCACCCGCCATCTTGGCCAGCAGCCGCTCCATGGCGCGGTAGCCGATACGGAAGCTGTCCTGATCCACCGAGGTCATCGGCGGCGAGGACAACAGCGCATAGGGGCTGTTGTCGTAGCCGATGACGCACACATCCTCCGGGATGCGGCGGCCGAGGCTGTGCAGCACCTTGATCGTGTTGAAGGCCATAATATCGGTGGCGCAGAATACGGCATCCACCTTCGGATGCGCCTCCAAGAGACGGCGGCTCTCCTCCAGACCCGCCGAAAAGGCATAGCCGCTGTAGACCACATAACCCTCCGGCACCGGCAGCCCGCCCTCCTGCATGGCGCGGCGGTAGCCCTCCTCCCGGTCAGAGCCGACCACCTCGAGCTCGGAGGCAATCGTCATGCAGGCAATCCGCCTGCGCCCGAGCTCCCGCAGACGGCACACTGCCTCATACGCCCCCTCGCGGTCATCGGTCAGCACCGCCGCCACCTGCGCCTCCAAGGGGTGCCGGCAGCAGCGCACGATGGGAATTTCGGCGGCATACCGGTTCAGCGTGTCGCCGTCGATCACCGTCGTCAGCGCCAGCACGCCCTCGGCCAGCTTCAGCCGCGCCATCTCATAGGCCTCCCGTTCCCGCGCGGGATCCCCGTCGGTCACCGAGAGCAGCACGCGGTAGCCGTGCTGCGCCGCGCACGCATTCACGCCCTCTACCATCGTCGCGTACAGCAGGTTGGACATGGTGGTCATCGACACGATCACCACGCCGCTCGCGCAGCGGCGCAGCCCGATTCCCAGCATGTTCGGCGTATAGTGCAGCTCGTCGATGGCGCGCATTACCGCCTCGCGGGTCTCCTCCCGCACCTTGTCGCTGTGGTTGAGCACACGCGACACCGTCGCGACCGAGACCTGCGCCCGACGCGCCACCTCTCCGATACTTGCCATACTCTCTCTCCCGTAAATGTAATGCGTTACAAGCTGTTCTGTACACAGTGTACACCAAAAGGAGAATGCTGTCAAGCAATTTTTGAAAAATTTCCCATGCGGAGCGGCCGGAAAGAGCGGAAAACCGTTCGTGAAACGGCCCGACAACCTGTTTTCCATGGGGCCTCCGGCTGCCGCCCCGCACGAGGCGTTTTGCTTTCTGCGTCGTGCGCCTGCGGCCTTTTTTTGACAGACAGAGGAGGCAGAGCCCGGTCGGACCCTGCCTCCTCTTACTGATTTTCTGAGATTTTCCGACGTTTTCCGAAAACACGCTGCGCCGCTTATCCCTGCTCCAGGAACAGGCTGCCGCGGTTGCGCACCCGCGAATGGTAGTGCACGCTGAGCACCAGACCGATTCCGAGATACAGCGTGGCCACCGAGCTCCCGCCCGCGCTGAAGAAGGGCAGCGTGATGCCGACCACGGGCAGCAGCCGCACCACCATGCCGAGATTGATGAGCGACTGGAAGCCGATCAGGGCCATCATACCGACACAGATCAGCTTGCCGGTCAGGTTTTTCGTCTGCACCACGTTGACGAACAGGCAGACGATCAGTCCGAACAGCAACAGCAGCAGCAGCAGGGAGCCGATGAAGCCGAACTCCTCTCCGGCCGCCGTGAAAATAAAGTCATTGTTGCGGGCGAACAGGCCGTGCTCTCCGCCCTTCAGAAACCCGACACCCCACAGCTGGCCCGAGCCCATGGCACTGAGGCCCGTCGCCTGCTGCCAGCCCTCGGACTGCAGGTAATCGTCCACGCGGATAATTGCCCAGATGCGGGCCAGCTTGCTCTCGTCCACCACGGTCAGCAGCATCGGCAGCGCCGCCAGGCATGCGCCGCCCGCGGCCAGCAGATAGCCCGGATGCAGCCCCGCCACAAACAGCATGGAGACGAAGATGCACAGGAACACAAGGGCAGTACCGTCGTCTCCCTGCAGGAACACAAGACCCGCAGCGGCTCCGCCGTGCAGACACAGCAGAGCCAGCGTCGGCAGCTCGTTCACGGTTTCCCGTACCCGGTTCAGGTGCACGGCAAAGGAAATGATAAAGGCAATTTTCATCAGCTCCGACGGCTGAAAGGTGATCCACGGGTTGCCCGGCGTCGGAAAGCCGAGCCATGCGGTATCGTCCGTTCCGGCCACGTTCAGGCCGAGCGGCGTAAAGGTCAGCCCGACCAGCAGCACGGAAATTCCCGCCCAGACCGGCCACAGCCGGCACAGCGTCAGATAGTCGATGCGGGAGATGAGCACGGCCAGCAGCAGCCCGCCGAAGGAGGCTCCCGTCTGCACCGCCACGCCGCGCATCCCCTCTCCGGCGGTCACGGCCACGGAATACACCAGGAGGCAGCCGTAGCTGGAGCAGAGCAGGCAGCAGACAATCAGAGCCCAGTCGCTGTTTTTCAAAAAGGTCAGAAACCGGCGCTTTTCCGCACCGGGTCGTTTCAGCTGCACGGCGATTCCTCCTTTCGCGGTGTTTCGTTCGGGCACGCGCCCGCTTTTGTATGCAATCGTATTATACCGGGATTTGCGGGATAAATCAAGAGCTTCGCGTGAAATCGGACGGGACTCCGTCAAAAAATCGGCCTTCCGGGCTTTTTCGGTAAAAGAGGCTTGGCTTTTTCCGAAATCTGTGGTATACTGCTTCACAAAATGGGACAGTGCGGGCTGCCATAAAGGGCGGCAAACCGCAAAAACGGAAACGGAGGTCTTGCGATGGCGGTTTATATCACCCGCTCCGCGGCGGAGACGGAAGCCCTCGGGGCGGCGCTCGCCCCTTCGCTGAGACCGGGCGACGTGGTCGCGCTGTACGGCGGGCTCGGCATGGGAAAGACGGCCTTTGTCCGGGGCATCGCCTCGGTGCTGGCTCCGCAGGCGGAGGTCTCCAGCCCCACCTTCGCGCTGGTGCACGAATACGGCGGGCACCCCCCGCTCGTCCACTTCGATATGTACCGGGTGGAGAGCTGGGACGATCTGTATTCCACCGGCTTCTGGGAATACGCGGACGCGGGAGCCGTCACCGTGGTGGAGTGGAGCGAAAATATCGAGGGGGCGCTGCCGGACACGGCCATCCGTGTGCGGTTTGAGCGTCTGTCGGAGCACGAGCGCCGTATCGAAACGGAGCACGAAATCATCCGGGAAAGAGGATAACCTATGCGGATTTTAGCCATAGAGAGCTCTGCCGCGCCGGCCTCCTGCTGCCTTTGGGAGGACGGGCGTATTCTCGCGCGGGCGGGGCAGAACGGCGGCATGACCCACAGTCAGACCCTGCTGCCGATGTGCGAGCAGCTGCTGCGGCAGACGGGACTCTCCGTTGCCGACATGGACTATATTGCCGTTGCGGCGGGCCCCGGCTCCTTCACCGGGATCCGCATCGGGGTGGCCGCCGTCAAGGGCCTGGCATTTGCGGATACCGTCCCCTGCATCCCCGTCTCCACGCTCGCGGCCATGGCGCGGCTGACCGACGGTCTGCCGCTGAACGGCACGGTGTGCGCGCTGATGGACGCCCGCTGCGGGCAGGTATATACGGCGCGGTTTTCGCTCACAAACGGGGAGCTCTGCCGTCTGACGGAGGATGAAGCCGTCGCGGCGGCCGATGTTGCGGCGGCGCTGCAGCAAGAAAAAAAACCGATTTTACTGCTTGGCGACGGTGCGGAAATGTGTTATACTATGTGGAAGGATACGCTGCCCGGACTGTATCTGCTGCCGAAGGAGCAGCGCTATCAGGATGCGGTCGGCGTGGCCGCCGAGGCGGCGCACCGTCTCTCCGATGCCGTGCCGCCGGAGCAGCTGCTGCCGCATTACCTCCGCCTGCCGCAGGCGGAGCGGGAGCTGAGAGCCCGTCAGGGCGCGGACAGGCCCCGGTGAGAGTATCCGGTCGTTTCTTTTGTTATTTTATGCCATAGGAGGCTGAATATCAGTATGGGAAAAGTATTTGTTGCCGACCACCCGCTCGTCCAGCATAAGATTGCGCTGCTGCGCGATGTCCACACCGGATCCAAGCAGTTCCGTGAGCTGATCTCCGAAATCACGGAGCTTCTCTGCTATGAATCGATGCGCGACCTGCCGCTGTGCGACGTCGAGGTGGAGACCCCGATCCGCAAGACCACGGCGCATGTCATTGCCGGCCGTAAGCTGGCGTTTGTCCCGATCCTGCGGGCCGGACTCGGCATGGTGGACGGGGCTCTGGAGCTGGTTCCCTCGGCCAAGGTCGGCCACATCGGTCTGTACCGCGACGAAAAGACTCTGACGCCGGTGGAATACTACTGCAAGCTCCCGGCGGATATCGAGGAGCGTGACGTGGTCGTGCTCGACCCGATGCTCGCCACCGGCGGCTCGGCCATCGATGCCATCCGCCAGATCAAGCTGCGCCATCCGCGCTCCATCAAATTCATGTGCATCATTGCGGCGCCGGAGGGACTCAAGGCGCTGACGGAGGCGCATCCGGATGTGGCCATCTACTGCGCCGCCGAGGATGAGCACCTCAACGAGCACGGGTACATTGTACCGGGTCTCGGTGATGCGGGAGACCGTATCTTCGGCACAAAATAACAGAGAACGGCAAAACAGCGCCCGACGGGATCAAAAACGATCCCGTCGGGCCGCCCGTCCAA
>URYX01000012.1 GCA_900552225.1 uncultured Oscillospiraceae bacterium
TCCCGCTTCGTATCGCCCGCGGGCTTTTCCGTATCGTCCCCCGTCTTTTTGAGCTGTTTGTAGAGTTGGTGTGCATACACGCTGCAGCCCGCAATGAGAATGCCCTGCACCAACGCGGTAAACACAGCCAGCAGCAGGCTCTGCCATCCGTCAATTTCCGAGGTGGCAAGCACCCACAGCATGACCAGCGCCACCCCGCAAAGCCCGAGCACCAGCGGAATCAGCGTGTCCCGCAGCTTCGACTTCTTCAGCGCAATTCCGATAAAATACAGCACCGGAATCAGGAGCAGCAGCTCCGGCTTGATGTAATTCAGTATGTCCTGCATCGCGGTTCCCCCTTTGCCGTTTTCCCATGGATATGAATCCTCCGGCCGAAATATACCTGATACCGTCCCGCGCAGGAGCCGCAGAAATCCCCCGCAGATTGTATCCTCCGACGATTGACAAGCGGCGGAGGGTGTGGTATAATGCGGTTAGATTCTAAAATCGGGAGGTTATCTTCAGTATGAAACATATTCGTACCATTGAGACCCGCAATCTCTGCGAAAGCGCGAAGAACGGCGGCTGCGGCGAGTGCCAGACTTCCTGCCAGTCCGCCTGCAAGACGAGCTGCGGCATTGCGAATCAGGCTTGCGAAAACAAGGAAAGCAAATAAGCCGGAACGCGAAAATTCACACGCTCCGAAATGCCGCCCTCGCAGGCGGCATTTTTACTGTATTCTGGAAATGACAAGGAGTTCTCCCATGATTCACGCCTATCGATTCGGTGACACCAACATGGTGGTGGATGTCTGCTCCGGGGCTGTCCACGTCGTGGACGATGCCGCCATGGATATCATCACCCGCTTTGAGACGCAGGAACGCGACGTCCTGCTGCGCGAGCTTGCCCCGGTCTATGCCGCACGCGGCATTTCGGAGGAGGAGCTGGCGGAATGCTATGCGCAGGTTGCGCAGCTGAAGGCGGACGGCAGCCTGTTTACCGAGGACCGCTTTGAGCCGATGGCCGGAACGCTTAAGGCGCGTACCTCCGGTGTCATCAAGGCCCTGTGCCTGCACATTGCGCACACCTGCAATCTGAATTGTTCCTACTGCTTTGCCAGTCAGGGCAAATACCACGGCGACCGAGCGCTGATGAGCTACGACGTCGGTCGACAGGCGCTCGACTTCCTGGTGGCGCATTCCGGAACGCGCCGCAATCTCGAGGTGGACTTCTTCGGCGGAGAGCCGCTGATGAATTTTGAGGTTGTCAAGCAGCTGGTGGCCTATGCACGCAGCATTGAGTCCGCCGCCGGCAAGCATTTCCGCTTTACACTGACGACCAACGGCATGCTCGTGGACGATGATGTGATCGACTTTGCCAACCGCGAAATGAGCAATGTGGTGCTGAGCCTGGACGGGCGGCGGGAAATCCACGACTACTACCGCGTGGACTACGCCGGCCGCGGCAGCTATGACACGATTGTCCCGAAATTTCAGAAATTCGTCCGGGCCCGCGGCGGCAAAAATTACTATATGCGCGGTACCTTTACCCACCGCAATCCCGATTTTCTGAACGACATTCAGGCCATGCTGGATCTCGGGTTTACCGAGCTGAGCATGGAGCCGGTGGTGGCGGCCGCGGACGATCCGGCCGCGCTGACCGAGGAGGACAAGGCGATTGTCCTTGAGCAATACGAAAAGCTGGCCGATCTGATGCTGCAGCGCGACAAAGAGGGCCGTCCCTTTACGTTTTACCACTATATGCTCGACCTGAAGGGCGGGCCGTGTATCTACAAGCGTATTTCCGGCTGCGGCTCGGGGACGGAATACATGGCCGTCACCCCCTGGGGCGACCTGTATCCCTGCCACCAGTTTGTGGGCGAGGAGCGCTTCCGGCTCGGGAATATCTGGCACGGCGTACAGAACACGGCCGTGCAGGAGGAATTCGCCGCCTGCAACGTCTATGCCCGCGAGGAATGCCGCGACTGCTGGGCGCGGCTCTACTGCTCGGGCGGCTGTGCCGCCAACGCATACCACGCCACCGGCTCGGTGCGCGGGGTGTACCGCACCGGCTGTGACCTGTTCCGCAAGCGCATGGAATGCGCGATTGCGGTGGCCGTCCTGCGGGAGCTGGGTGACGACGCATGAGTACGCCGCTGTGCGATTTTGTACGCCGCTATGCCGAGGCGCAGCCGCTGCGGCTGCATATGCCGGGGCACAAGGGCGTTTCGCTGCTCGGCCCCGAGCCTCTCGACATCACCGAAATTGACGGAGCGGACGAGCTGTTTGCCCCGTCGGGCATACTGGCCGACAGCGAAGCCCAGGCCTCCCGCGCCTTCGGTGCGCCGACGCTGTATTCCGCCGGCGGCTCCACCCTGTGTATTCAGGCTATGCTGTATCTGGCCATGCTGTCCGCCGCAGCGGCCGGAAGACGCCCGCACATTCTGGCCGGGCGCAATGCGCACAAGGCGTTTCTGCATGCCGCCGCCCTCCTTGACATCGGCATCACCTGGCTGTATCCCGCCGGGGAGACTCCGTATTACGCCTGTCCGATTACGCCGGAGCAGGTCAGTGCGGCTCTGTCCGCCGACCCGCGCCCGACGGCAGTCTACCTGACCTCGCCCGACTACCTCGGCGGGCAGGTACCGCTGCGGGAAATTGCGGAGGTGTGCCGGCACGCCGGCGTGCTGCTGCTGGTGGACAATGCCCACGGAGCCTACCTCCGCTTCCTGCCCGAGTCACAGCATCCGCTCGACCTCGGCGCGGATCTCTGCTGCGATTCGGCGCACAAAACCCTGCCCGTGCTGACAGGCGGAGCCTATCTGCACCTCTCCCCCCGTCTGCCCGCCGCACTGCGCGGGCGGGCCCATGACGCACTCTCGCTGTTCGGCTCCAGCAGCCCGTCGTACCTGATCCTGCAGTCACTCGACGCCATGAATGACCGCTTCGGTGCCTTTCGCGGCGCGCTCTCGGCCTTTTTGCCGCAGGCGGAAGAGCTGAAAGCGCAGCTGAATGCCGACGGCTGGAGCCTGACGGGTGAGGAGCCGCTGAAGCTGACGCTGTGTCCGAAATCCCGCGGCTATACCGGAATCGAGGTGGCGCGGCATCTGGAGAGCCTCGGCATCTTCCCGGAATTTTACGACCCGGATCTTGTCGTGCTAATGCTGTCACCGTACTGCGGCCGACCGGAGCTTGACCGCCTGCGGCAGGCCCTGACCCGGCTGCCGCCCCGCCCTGCCATCACCGCGCTGCCGCCGCCGCTCCCGCATCCCGTCCGCATACTGTCACCGCGGGAGGCACTGTGTCGGCCGGCCGAGCGGCTTCCTCTGGCCGACTGTGAGGGGCGTATCTCGGCCGCCGCCGCGCTCAGCTGTCCCCCCGCCATTCCACTCGCCGTCTGCGGTGAACGGATCGACCGGGAGGTGCTGCGCTGCCTGCGCTACTATGGGGCCGAGACCTGCACCGTTCTGTGCGAGTCCCATGAGGAAAGCCGTCCCTTTTCGGCGGAAAGGGCTTGACATTTCCGGAGGCGGCGGTATAATGAAATGTAGAGCTCGGGGATGCGGGGCACGGAAGCCGTCCGCATCCCGCTCATAAGGAGTCGGCCTATGCATACAGCGGAGATTACGGAAATACTGGAGCGGGCGCCCGTGGTGGCGGCTACCGACTCCGACGGATGGGACGCGGCGCTGGCCTCCGACGCGGAGGTGCTGTTTCACCTGAAGGCCAGTATTCTGGACATCCGGCAGGAGCTCCTGCGCGCGGCGGAATACCGCAAGCCCGTCTTTGTCCACATCGACCTGGCCGAGGGAATCGGCAAGGACCGCGTCGGCCTTCGGTATCTGTCCTCCTGCGGCGTGACCGGCATCATCAGCACCCGTACCCAGCTGATCAAATACGCCAAGGAATGCGGCCTGCTGGCCATTCAGCGCTGCTTTATCATGGACTCCAAGGGCATGTATTCCATCCGGGATGTGCTCGACAACACGCACCCGGATCTGATCGAGCTGATGCCCGGCGTGATCGACAAGGCCATCCGGCTGTATGCCGGCTGCGGCGTGCCGGTGATTGCGGGCGGGCTCATCGAAACCAAGGCGGAGATTACCGCCGCCCTCAGCGCGGGGGCCCTGGCCGTTTCCACCGGGAAACGCGTACTTTGGTCCCTCTGAACGGGGCCCTGTAAAAGAATAGAGTTTTCTGCAGAGAATAAGAGAGGCGGAAACAACAGGCGGAGAGAGAACTCTCGGCTTGGTTGTTCTGCCTCTTTTTTCGCATAAAAAGGAGAGATACCGATGGTCTATGATGTAGTGATTGCAGGAGCCGGTGTCATCGGGGCGATGGTTGCCCGCGAGCTTTGCCATTATCGGCTGAGTGTATGCCTGCTCGAAAAGGAGAACGATGTCGCCATGGGGGCCAGCAAGGCCAACAGTGGCATCATCCACGGCGGCTTTGACCCGGAGCCGGGAACTCTGAAGGCGCGGCTCAATGTCGAGGGAGTCCCGCTGCTGTATGAGGCCGCCGCAGAGCTGCACGTACCGCATGCACGAAACGGCTCCCTGGTGGTGGCGTTCGGAGCGGAGGAGGAGCCCGTCCTGCACACCCTGTATGAGCGAGGCCGTCAGAATGGGGTGCCCGATCTGCGCCTGATGACGGGCGAGGAGGCCCGTGCGCTGGAACCGAAGCTGTCCGGGGAGGTAACGGCGGCGCTGCTCGTGCCCGGTGCCGGTATCATCTGCCCCTATGCGCTGACCGTCGCCGCCGTCGGCAACGCCATGGACAACGGAGCCGTGCTGCAGCGCAATTTTGAGATCACACAGATTGACCGTGACAGCGGATTGTTTACCGTGACCTCCGCCGCCGGAGACCGCGTCCGCGGCCGCTATTTCGTCAACTGCGCCGGGGCCTATGCCGACCGCATCGCCGCGCTGTGCGATGACCGCTTTTTTGACATTATCCCGCGGGCGGGAGAATACCTGCTGCTTGACAAGACCGAGGGAAAAACGGTGTCGCACACCGTTTTTCAGGTGCCCACGGCAAACGGCAAGGGCATTCTTGTCACGCCGACCGCCGACGGCAACCTGCTGCTCGGTCCGACGGCCCAGCGTGTGCCGGAGCCGGACGACACCGTCACCACCGCCGAGGGACTCGGACAGGTCACGGCGCTTGCGCGCAAAAGCGTGCCCTCGGTCAACACCCGCGCCGTCATCACCTCCTTTTCGGGGGTACGTGCCTCCACGCCGGGCGGTGATTTCATTCTGCAGCGCTCCGAAAAGCTGCCGCAGCTGATCCACGCCGCCGCCATCGATTCGCCGGGTCTGTCCTCCTGCGTCGCCATCGCACGCTATACGGTCGGGCTGCTGCGGGAGGCGGGGCTGGAAACGCCGGAAAACCCCGCGTTTGACGGTCACCGGGAGGATACCCTCGCCTTCCGCCGCATGACGGACGATGAAAAGGATGCGTATATCCGGCAGCATCCGGCCTACGGCCGTATCATCTGCCGCTGCGAGACCGTCAGCGAGGGGGAGCTTCTCGATGCGCTGCACCGGAACCCGAAGGCTCTCGACGTTGACGGCGTAAAGCGCCGGACGCGCTCCGGCATGGGGCGCTGTCAGGGCGGCTTCTGTTCTCCGTATATTATGAAGCTGATTGCCCGCGAGGCCGGTATTCCGATGACCGAGGTCACCAAAAAAGGCCGCGATTCCCGTATGCTGACCGGCAAACTGTAAACCAAGGAGGCGGAAACTATGCTTTCCCATGAAATTGTTGTCATCGGGGGCGGCCCGGCCGGAATGGCGGCCGCCGTCGCGGCCTACGACAGCGGCGTTACCGATGTGATCATTCTGGACCGCGAGGAGCAGCTCGGCGGCATTCTCAAGCAGTGCATCCACAACGGCTTCGGGCTGCACAGGCTCGGCCGCGAGCTGACGGGACCGGAATATGCGGCCGTCTACGCCGAGCAGGTACGGCAGCGCGGCATTCCCGTGCTGTACGAAACCACGGTAATCTCGCTGTCTCCCGACCGCATCGTCACCGCACAGAGCACGGAGGGACTTCTGAAAATCCGCGCCGGTGCCGTCATCCTCGCCATGGGCTGCCGTGAACGCGGCCGCGGTGCCCTGAACACGCCGGGCACGCGCCCCGCCGGCGTATACAGTGCCGGCACCGCACAAAAGCTGATGAACTGCGAGGGCTACGCCGTCGGACGGCGCGTCGTCATTCTCGGATCGGGCGATATCGGGCTGATTATGGCACGCCGGATGTCACTGGAGGGGGCCAAGGTTGAGGCGGTCTGTGAGATTTTGCCCTATTCCGGCGGCCTGACCCGCAACATCGTACAGTGCCTTGAGGATTTCGGAATTCCCCTGTATCTGTCCACCACGGTGGCGGAGATTCACGGCAAGGAGCGCGTGGAGGGAGTCACCGTGGCACAGGTGGACGCGCAGCGCCGCGTCATCGAGGAAACCCGCCGCTATATCCCGTGCGATACGCTGCTGCTGTCGGTCGGACTGATTCCGGAAAACGAGCTGACCCGCGGTGCCTCCGTTGCCATGGATCCGCTGACCTCCGGTGCCCGGGTGGACGAGGAGCGCCAGACCGAGACGGAGGGCATCTTCGCCTGCGGCAACGTGCTGCAGGTGCACGATCTGGTGGACTACGTATCCGAGGAGGCGGAGCTCGCCGGGCGTGGCGCGGCACGCTATGTGCTGCACGGCGCCCGCACCGGCCGCACGGTGGCGGTGCAGCCGGGCCCCGGCGTGCGCTACGTGCTGCCGCAGCGCGTGCATACCGGGGAGGGCGATGTATCGCTGTTCTTCCGCGTGACGCAGCCGGTCGGAAAATGCCGCCTGACCGTGCGCTCGGGCGATACGGTGCTGGCCGGCGCCGTCCGGCTGAAGGCGGCGCCCGGTGAAATGGAGAAGCTCACCGTGAAAGAGGAGCTGCTGCGGCAGGCCGCCGAACCCATTACCGTAAGTCTGGAGGAATTGGCATGAACCGTACACTCACCTGTATCGTCTGCCCGCGCGGCTGCACACTGACCGTAACGGGCGAGGGGGATTCCCTCACCGTCAGCGGCAACAGCTGCCCCAAGGGAAAGCAGTACGCCATCGACGAGGTCACCCACCCGGTGCGCACCGTCACCTCTACCGTCCGCATCAGCAACCGGGAGGACACCATGGTCAGCGTCAAGACCCGCGAGCCGGTGCCGAAGACACAGCTTTTTGAAGTGATGCAGCAGCTTCGCCGCGTTACGGCGGAGGCCCCGCTGCACATCGGAGATGTACTGATTCCCGACGTCTGCGGAACGGACATCATCGCCACCAAGGAGATTGTCTGACCCTGCGAGAAAAGGACGTGTCGATTATGGAACGCAACGATTTGAAACACATCCGTCTGTTCTTACTGGACATGGACGGAACGCTCTACCTCGGAGACCGCCTGTTTCCGTTTACCGTGCCGCTGCTGCACGCCATCCGCTCCACCGGCCGCAGCTACCGGTTTCTCACCAACAATTCCTCCAAAAGCGTCCGGACCTATGTGGAGAAGCTCCGGCGGCTCGGCATCGAGGCAAACGAGCAGGATTTTCTGACCTCATCCCAGGCCACGGCCTATTATCTGCGACAGCACTACCCCGATCGCACGCTCTACGTCTGCGGAACGCAGTCGCTCAAGAGTGAGCTTGCGGAGCACGGGCTGCGGGTCACGGAGGATCCGGATGCAGCCGACTGCGTCGTGCTCGGCTTCGACACCGAGCTGACCTTCCGCAAATTGGATGACGTCAGCCGTCTGCTCTGCACCCGCGACCTGCCGTATATTGCCACCCATCCCGACCTGTGCTGTCCCACGGAATACGGCAGTGTTCCCGACTGCGGCGGACTCATCGAGATGCTGTTCTACGCCACCGGCAAACGGCCGTTTGTGGTCGGCAAGCCCGCCCCGCTGATGGTGGAGCTGGCCATGCGCAGTGCAGACTGCACCCCCGACCGGACCGCCGTGATCGGTGATCGCCTTTATACGGACGTCAAAAGCGGTCAGAACGCCCACGCCGCGGGCATTCTGGTGCTCAGCGGTGAGACCACCGCCGAGCAGGCCGCACAGGCCGACGTACCGCCCGATCTGATTTTACAAAATGCAGGCGAGCTGCTGCCCTATCTGACCGACTGACGAAACTTCCCCGTAAACAGCAAACAGCCGGAGCGCAGGATGTCATCAGGCATCCCGTGCTCCGGCTGTTTCGATTGAATTTCCCGGGAAATCGCGCCCGACCGCTCCGGCCCAAGGCCGCATCCAAAGTCCGCCCCTCGGTTACATGCTTTCCGGCGCCTCGATACCGAGCAGCGTCAGCACATTGCGCAGCACGATGGCAACCGCCTCGCACAGGGTCAGCCGCGCCCGCAGCAGCGGCTCCTCGGCGCCGAAAATACGGCAGTTGTTGTAAAATTTATGGAACAGCGTCGCAAGCTCGGTGCTGTAGCGCGTCATGCGCGACGGATCGCGCTCGTCGGCGGCTGCCACAATCTCGCCGGTCAGAGCCGCCAGATGGCGGATCAGCTCGCGCTCCTCGGGCGCGTTCAGCGCCTCCAGCTCCCCGGCCCCGGCGCGCACATAGGTGTTCCCCTCCGCCGCGTATTTCTTGAAGATGGAGCAGATCCGGGCGTGCGCATACTGCACATAGTAGACCGGATTCTGCGAGGACTGCTCCACCGCCAGATCCATGTCAAATTCCAGGTGGGTGTTGGGCTCGCGCTGATTGAAGAAGAAGCGCGCCGCATCGATCGGCACCTCGTCGAGCAGCGTTTCGAGCGTGATGGCCTTGCCGGAGCGCTTGGACAGCTTGTAGACCTCTCCGTTTTTGACC
The DNA here is from genome assembly GCA_900552225.1 of uncultured Oscillospiraceae bacterium. Classification (GTDB taxonomy): domain Bacteria; phylum Bacillota; class Clostridia; order Oscillospirales; family Acutalibacteraceae; genus UMGS1487. Next base: position 8,836 of record URYX01000012.1, read on the forward strand.
AGCCGCACCATCTGCATAATGATGACATCCAGCCGCTTCGGGTCCACGCCGAGCGCCTGCAGCGCGGCACGCATCCGCGGCACATAGCCGTGATGATCGGCCCCGAGCACGTCAATCGCAATATCGTAGCCGCGCTCCACCAGCTTATTGTAATGATAGGCAATATCCGGCACCAGATAGGTCGGGATACCGTTGGCACGCACCAGCACCCGGTCCTTTTCGTCTCCGAAGGCCGTCGAGCGGAACCAGACAGCTCCGTCCTGCTCATAGGTATGCCCCAGCTCACGCAGCTTCTCCACAATGGCCATCACGGCCCCACTCTCGTGCAGAGAGCTTTCGAGGAACCAGCGGTCGTAGTGGATACGGTACTTGGCCAGGTCATCCTTCAGCTTCTGAATATTCTTCGGCAGCGCAAAATCGCACAGCGCCTGGCGCCGCACCTCGCTGTCCTCGTGCACATAGCGGTCTCCGTAGAGCTCGGCAAAGGCGCGGGCATGCGCTGTGATGTCCTCTCCGAGATAGGCATCCTCCGGCATCTCGACCGACGGGTCAAACAGCTGCAGATACCGCGTCTCCAGCGACAGCTTAAACTTCTCAATCTGATTGCCGGCATCGTTGACGTAAAACTCGCGGGAGGCCTCATAGCCGGCCGCATTCAGCACGGAGGCCAGGCAGTCTCCGAGCGCTCCGCCGCGGGCGTTGCCGATATGCATCGGCCCGGTCGGGTTGGCGGACACGAATTCCACCAGAATCCGCTGGCCCTGTCCGTGGTCGGACCGTCCGTAGTGCTCCCCCTGCCGCAGGACATCCTCCGTCACGCCCGCATAAAACGCCGGCGACAGAAAGAAATTGAGAAATCCGGGGCCCGCCACCTCGGCGCGCTCCAGGTAGGTATCCGCAAGCGACAGGTGTGCCAGCAGCGCCTCGGCAATCTGCCGCGGCGCACGGTGCAGCGCCCGCGCGGATACCATGGCAATATTGGCGGCCAGATCCCCGTGGGCCCGGTCCCCCGGTACCTCCACGGCAAAGGCCGGAATCGGCTCGTTCGGGAGCTCTCCGGCGGCAACGGCCTCACCGAGTGCGCGGAGTAGCACCTCCCGTACCTGCTGATGGGCGGCTTCTACGATTTGAGACATGATCCTTCACATTCCTCTCCGGCAATCGGTCGGATTGCCATTTCCACTTGATGCCGCGAGCATTCGCCCGCGGCGTATTGCATACGGTAACGCAGCAGCAACTCATGGCCGCACGGGGTCTCCCGCCAGGCGGCCTCCTCGGTATCGATCTGCAGCAGCAAATCCCCATACGGGGTCTGATAGCGGCATTCCCGCCGCTCCCCGGGCACAAACTCCATCACGGTACGCATGGACCCGTGCCGCCGGATGCGGATGCCCTCCGGAGAGGCCTGCACCATCACCCGGGTAACCGCACCGTCCTCCGCCGCTTCCGTATAGCGCACCGTCAGCGTATCGGCGGTGCACTCCCAGACGGCATCGGCTTCACAGGCAAAACTCTCCCGCTCCTCCCCGGCGGCGGATTCCGTTTGCACGGTAATACGTCCCTGCACAGACAAGCCTCCCGCTATACCTTTTCAATATCCACCAGGTGCATCTTATCCGCCACGTCCAGGCCGAGAAACATCTGCGCGGTCCTCGCAAAATCCTGCGGGCGGTCACTGACATAAAACCGCGCCTCCGCGCGCTTGCGGCTGAGATTCAGCAGATCCCGCCGCCGGAGAATCTCCGCGCAGCGCTCCGCCGCCTCCCGTCCCGAATCCACCAGCGTCACCCCGTCTCCGAGATATTCCCGCAGAAACGGCACCAGCAGCGGGAAATGCGTACAGCCGAGGATCAGGGTATCAATCCCGGCCTCCCGCAGGGGGGCCAGATAGCGGCGCACGGTGAGCCGTGTCACCTCGTTGTCCGCTTCGATCCAGCCGTTCTCCACCAGCGAAACCAGCAGCGGACAGGGCTCGCTGAACAGCTGTGCGCCGGGAAGCAGCTGCCGCAGCTGCCGCTCATAGGCGCCGGAATGAATGGTGGAGGCGGTACCGATGATTCCGATTTTTCCGCTGCGGGTGACGGCCGCCGCCTTCTCCGCCGTCGGCTCCACCACCCCGATAGCCGGAACGGGAAGCGTTTTCAGCACCTGTGCGGCCACGGAGCTGACCGTTCCGCAGGCGGCAATAATCAGCTTGACGTCCTGAGACAGCAGAAAGCGGCAGTCCTGCGCCGCATAGGAGGCAATCACCGAGGCCCCGCGCGATCCGTAGGGAACCCGTCCCGTGTCTCCGAAATAGACGATATCCTCCGCCGGGAGGCAATCCATCAGGCGGCGCACCGCCGTCAGTCCGCCGAGTCCCGAATCGAATACGCCGATCGGACGCAAATCCATAGCGCCTTCCCCCTTCTGCCGTCGTCAGCTTAGCTTTATTATTATAGAGAGAAAACGGGGTTCTGTCAATAGCTTTCCCTCCCTCAAACAGAACCTGCCGCGGAGAGGGTTTCCCGCCGTCGGTAAAGGCAGAGCCGCCCCGCCGGAGCATGGCTCCGTCCGGGGGTTGACAGCACCGCCGTTTTATCCTATACTCAATACGTACAGGCTACACCGTGCGGGAGCCATCAACCCCGCCAAACCGACCAACCGATAAAGGAGCCATGCGATATGAAGGAATGTCAATCGGCACAGGGAGAGTGGGGCCCTTCACGGGCTCTGACGCAATGGAAGCGGCACCCGCTGCGACTGCTGGCTGCCTTGGCCGTCGGTGCTGTTTTAGGCCTGCTGTATGCCCGCCTGTTTTTGCCGCGGACCTATGCCGCGGAGGCAAGATTCTACTGCATCGGGCCAGAGACAGCGGCCTCGGGGACGGAGGACGGCTGCTCGGCCGCTGCGCAGTATGCCGGGCTTCTGGAAAGCGATCTCTTTGCGGGGCAGATAGCGGAAAGCCTCGGCGGCAGTCTGTCGGTCGAAGCGGTCCTCTCCGTGCTGCAGATTACCGCAGACAAAGAGGCCTCCGCCGTGTCGGTGCGTGCGGTTTCCGCGGATGCCCGTTTAGCGGAGAGCCTCTGCCGCCGTATCCGGGATCTGGCCCCTTCCTTCATCGCCGAAACGGCGGAGGGTGGGTTCCTGAAGGATCTCGGATACCGGGAGCCGACGGCGCAGCGTGTCGGCATTCCTTACCTGCGCAGCGCACTGATCGGCGGAGCGCTGCTTCTGCTGCTGGCGGCCGTTGCGGTCGCCATACGCGGGGCGGCTGACCGCACGGTGTCCGATGCACACTGTCTGCAGCAGATGCTCGGCCTTCCGGTGCTCGGACAGGTACCCGAATTCGAGAATGTCCCCGTCCGACACAAATCCACTTACGGCCGCGGGAGGAAACGGTAATGCAAAACACAGAAAACCGGGCAGCTGCCCCTCAGGCAACCTCCACACTGAGCAACAGCGTTCGGGTGGCGGAGGCCTATAAGACGATCCGCGTCCGGCTGCAGCTGACTCTTTCGTCCTTCGCCCGCAAAACGGTGGCTGTAACCGGTGTCGAGCCGTCCGCGGAAAAATCCATCACACTGGCAAACGTGGGGGCGGCTCTCGGCCAGGCACAGCTGCGTGTGCTGATTGCGGACGCGGATCTGCGCCGGCCGGCCCAGCACCGCATTTTCAAAATTCCGAACCGGAGAGGACTGTCGGAGGTGCTCTGTAAAACAGCCTCAGCAGAAGATGCGGTGCAGAAAAACGTCATGCCGTATGTGGATGTCCTCACGGCCGGAACACTGCCCCCGAATCCGTCGGAGCTCTGCAGCTCACCGGAAATGGCGGCTTTTCTGCGGCGCATGGAGGAGCACTACGACTATGTCCTGCTGGATACGCCGCCCGTAGGTGCGGTGGCGGATGCACTGGCACTGATTCCCTGCGTCACGGGGTTCGTCCTGGTGGTGCGTCAGGGTCACACGGACTGCGAGGAGCTGCGCGGAGCCGCGGAAATGCTGCGGCAGCACGGCGCCGTACTGCTCGGCACCGTGCTGACCAATGTCCCTGAGCCGGACCGTCGCTTCGGCGGACGGGGATACCCTTATGTGTGAGAAAATAATTCGGGGAAAATTCAGACATTATTCATAGACGGCACACAAAAAAGCAGGTATAATAGAAGATGTAAAAGGAACTTGCCGGATGTGCCTGAGCGCGCCGACCGGCAGCCCGACAGAAGGAGAGGATGTTTCCATGGCAACCAAGGTTATGATCGTCGACGATGCCCGCAATATCTGCGAGCTTCTGCGCCTGTACCTGGAAAAGGAGGGCTGGAGCGTGGTAATGGCGCACGACGGAATGCAGGCGCTGACCCTGTTCGATGCCGAAAAGCCGGATCTGGTGCTGCTTGATGTGATGATGCCGCAGCTGGACGGCTGGCAGGTATGCCGCGAGCTGCGCAAAAAGTCGAATTGCCCGATCATCATGCTGACCGCCAAGGGAGAGGTCTTTGACCGTGTACTCGGACTGGAGCTCGGCGCCGACGATTATGTCATCAAGCCGTTTGAGTCCAAGGAGGTCGTTGCGCGAATCAAGGCGGTGCTGCGCCGCAGCGGCGGTGAGGTGCCGAAAAAGAGCAAGGAGGTGCGCTACGACAAGCTGTATATCAACATGGAAAACTACGAGCTGCGCGTCAACGGCAAGCAGGTGGATGCGCCGCCGAAGGAGATGGAGCTGATTTTCCATCTGGCCAGCAATCCGAACCGGGTGTTCACGCGGGATCAGCTGCTGGATGAGGTGTGGGGCTTCGAGTACTACGGCGATAGCCGCACGGTGGACGTGCATATCAAGCGCCTGCGTGAAAAATTAGAGGGAGTTTCCGACGAATGGTCCCTCAAAACCGTCTGGGGTGTCGGCTACAAGTTTGAGCTGAAGGACAAGGCCTGACCTATGTTTAAATCCATTTTCCCCAAATACTTTGCCGTCGTTTCCTTTATTGTAGTGGTCACCTTTGCCGTCCTCGGTATGGTGCAGACCATGGTATCCGCCAACTTCTGGATGGAGGAAAAGCGGAAGCTGATGAGCGAAAACGCCGAGCGGGTCGCTGCCGTGGCCGCCAACGCCTCTCAGCTGTCCGCCGACGGCTCCCAGTATGTGCTCAACGTGGAGCGCTCCAATCTGACCCTGATTTCGGGGCTCCTTTGCTCCGCTATCGACGCGGACATGCTGATTACCGATGCGCGCGGCGTGCTGCTGTGCGCCTCCAAGAGCCAGACCGCGGGAGCGGCCGTCTCCATCCCCTCCTCTTTTGTGGAAACCCTTCCCACCGACCGCACCTCCTTTTCCGTCGGCTCGGTGGGCGGAGTCTATGAGAAGCGGCAGTATACGGCCTCGGCCCCGATCCGGAAAAATGAGGCACTGCTCGGGTTTGTGTTCACCATCTCCCCCGCCAGCAACCTGCACGAGTATCTGCTGTCCAATCTGCAGACCTATCTGCTGTCCATGGTATTCGTACTGCTGTGTGCCATGCTGATGACCTATCTGTTCACGGTGCACTTGGTGCGCCCGCTGCATTATATGTCCGTAGCGGTTCAGAAATTCGGAAACGGTGACTTCAGCTACCGCATCCCCGTCAAGGGACAGGACGAAATGGCACAGCTGGCGGCCGCCATGAACGCCATGGCGCAGTCCCTCGCCTCCGCGGAGGAATCCAGCCGCAGCTTCGTGGCCAACGTCTCCCACGAGCTGAAAACTCCGATGACCACCATTGGGGGATTTATCGACGGCATTCTGGACGGAACCATCCCGCCCGAAAAGGAAAAGCATTACCTGCAGATTGTGTCGGACGAGGTCAGACGCCTGTCCCGCCTGGTGCGCGCCATGCTGGATCTGTCCCGCATCGACAACGGCTCCATCAAGCTGTCACCGCGCGAATTCGATCTGACGGATGTCTGCTGCCATACGCTGCTGTCCTTTGAAACACGCATTGAGGAAAAGCATCTGAACATCATGGGGCTGGAGAATTGCAGTCCCTGTATCGTCAGCGCGGATCCCGACCTGATCGGTCAGGTGGTCTACAACCTGATCGATAATGCCGTAAAGTTCACCAACGAGGGCGGCACCGTCTCCATCCGCGTGGAATCCACGGATTCCCGCGTCGGCTTCACCATCCGCAACAGCGGAGCCGGTATCCCCGGCGAGGAGATGCCGCATATCTTTGAACGCTTCTACAAAAGCGACAAATCCCGCGGCCTGGACAAAACCGGCGTGGGACTCGGCCTGTTCATCGTCAAAAGCGTAATCAATCTGCACGGCGGCGAAATCTATGTCCGGTCGGCGGAGGGAGAGTACTGCGAGTTCAGCTTCTGGCTGCCCGCAGCCACGCATAATATTTATGAAATGCCCGAAAAAACTTCAAGAAAAGGACACAATTGACGTGTATACTGTATGGCATACAAGGTCAAGGGATACATCCCTCACAATCTATCGAACCGAAAGGTGAGTGTTTTCTATGTCTGAATGGTGGCAGCAAACCAACGAACCCGAAGAGAACAAACACACCGACGGCGAAGCCCCGCGTGCGGAAGAACCGGCGGCCACGCCGGAGACCCCCACAGAGCCTGCCGCAAGCCCTTCCGAGCCCGACCGGGCCGGGCAGCCGACGGAGCCCTCCGCCGCGCAGCCGCAATGGCAGCAGCAACAGCCGCAGCCGCCGTACCGTCCGACACCGCCGATCTATTCCTGGAATGCGCAGCAGCCGACCTATACGCCGCCGACGTGGCAGGCCCCGCAGAATCCACAGAACAACCATCCGCAGCCGCCCCGTAAAAACGGTGTGCTGATTGCGCTGGTAGCCGTACTCGGCGCACTGTGCATCCTGTGTGTCGGCGTGACGACGGTGCTGCTGGTCAATCGCAGCAGCACGCTGTGGCCGTCATCCTCTGTCTCGCAGGGCACCGAGAGCTCTCCGTCCTCCTCTAAGACGTCTCCGTCCGGAGCCGTCAACGGTCCTACGGTCAATATCCAGTCCGGTGACGTTTCGGACGGCGGTCTCTCCACGGCGGAGATCGTCGCACGTAACCTGGATGCCACCGTCATGATCAATACCTATGACCGCAACACCCGCGGAAACTATGGCGATGTCACACTCGACGGTGAAGGAGAAAAGCTGGCCAGCCAGGCCAGCGGCATCATCTGGCGCGAGGACGGCTATATCATCACCAACCATCACGTCTGCGTGGACTCCACGACCAACCAGATGCACTCGCGCATCGAGGTTCAGCTGTATAACGGCGCGCTGTACGATGCCACGGTAATCGGTCTGGACTCGGACACCGACCTTGCCGTACTCAAAATCGACGCCACAGGCCTGAAAACCGTGGAATTCGGAGACTCCGACAAGGTCAGCCTCGGTGACCGCGTGATTACCATCGGCAATTCGGGCGGCATGTCCTGGTCGGTTTCCGAGGGCATCCTGTCCGGCCGGAGCCGTGACATCTACGACCGCACGGGCTATTCCATCCAGTGCTTCCAGGTAGACGCCACCATCAACCCCGGCAACTCGGGCGGTCCGCTGTTCAACATCTACGGACAGGTCATCGGCATCAACTCCGCCAAAATCGTGTATGAGGGCTACGAGAACCTGGGCTTCTCGATCCCGATCCAGGGTGCCAAGCCGGTGCTGGACGATCTGGTCAAGTACGGCTATGTGACCGGGCGCATTGAGCTCGGCATTACCGGCTACGATGTATCGCAGGAGGGCTATCAGGGCTTCATGATCGAGTCGATCAGCGAAACCTCCAGTCTGGCGGGGCAGGGACTCCAGCGCTACGACATCATCACGCATGTGGACGGCGTGCGGGTACAGAGCCGCACCGAGCTGCGCCGCGAGCTGTCGCAGCATAAGGCGGGCGATACGGTCGAGCTGACGCTGATGCGTATTACCAACAACCGCACCGGAGCCACTACCGACATGAAGATCACGGTAACGCTGAAGGAGACACAGGGCGACATGTCCTGACGCTCCGAGCAATAAATTTCTTTTCGTAACAACCATCATGCCGCCTTCGCATAGCACAAAGGCGGCATGATTTTTTGTCCGGGAGCCACGCTCCCGAGAAAGGAGAATGGTATGAAACGGCTGCTGATCACAGGCTTTGAGCCGTTCGGAGGCGAGACTGTCAATCCGTCCTGGGAGGCAGTGCGCCGCCTCCCGGAAGCCGTAGGGGACTGCCGCCTGTACCCGCTGCAGATTCCGACCGTATTCGGTGCCGCCGCCGAGCGGGTGAAGGAGGAGGCGCGCATTCTGCGGCCGGACCGGATTCTGTGTGTCGGACAGGCCGGAGGCCGCCGGGCGGTCACACCGGAAATGGTGGCCATCAATCTGCAATATGCCTCCCTGGCGGACAACGCCGGGCAGCTGCCGCAGGATTGCCCGGTCCTTCCGGGGGCCCCGGCAGCCTATTTCTCCACACTGCCGGTACGGCGGATGGCAGAAGCCGTCACACAGGCGGGCGAGCCCGCTGCCGTCTCCTACTCGGCCGGTACCTTTGTCTGCAACGACGTGCTGTTTCGGCTGCTGCATCACTTTGACGGCACCCCGACACAGGTGGGCTTCCTGCACGTCCCCTACCTGCCGGAGCAGGCCGGGGACGGCGTGCCGTCCCTGGAGCTGTCGGCCATTCTGCGGGCGCTGCAGGCGGCCGTCGCCGTGCTCTGAGCCGTTGCTGCCGCGCAGCAGCCTTCCGCGCCGGAAACCGTTCACGGCTGCATACACCGCAAAGCCTTGGAATCGCAGATTCATTGACCGGGAACCATCTTCTACATTACAAAATTACAAAAAATAGCCGGACAGGAAACAGATATCTCTATCTGCCTCTTGTCCGGCTATCTTTTGGCCCCGCGTCACAAAGCTCGGCCTCCGTCGGTTTATCCCACCAGCCCGGTGCGCTCCACGCTCTCGGTAAAATAACGCTGCAGCACAATGTACAGCACCAAAAGCGGCAGAATCGTCAGCAGGCACGCCGCCTGCATCTGTGTCACAATCACATACGGGTTGGTATACATATCCATCCCCTGCCCGCGCAGCACGTCCTTCAGCATGGCCAGCGACACCGACAGCGTCTTCGGCTCGTTGAAATACATGGACATGGTATAATAATCGTTCCAGTACCACACAAACGAGAACAGCGAGCAGGTCAGCAGGGAGGCTCCCGCATTGGGCAGCATAATCCGCCAGAAGGTCTTAAAGATTCCGCAGCCGTCAATATAGGCGGCCGCCTCCAGCTCGCGCGGAAGTCCACGGAAAAACTGGCGGAAAATATAGATAAACAGACCGGCGCGCAGCCCCTGTCCCAGCATGGCCGGAAGATAAATCGTCAGCTCGCTGTTCAGCAGCGGCACACCGACCGCAGACCCGGTAAAGCATCCGATCAGCGACCCGATTCCCAGAAAGTCAAAATTGACATACTGCATATACATCGGAATCGAGACATTCTGCGGCGGGATGATGATCGTACAGAGCACACAGGCAAATGCCAGATTTTTCAGTCTGAACCTGAAACGGGCAAACCCATACCCCGCCAGAGCACACACTGCCACATTCAGCAGCGTGCTGACGAAGGACAGGCGCAGCGTGCTGAGCAGCGTCGGCCAGAAATTCATGGTTTCCATCACAAGCCGGAAATTTTCCGTCGTCCAGTGGCGGGGAATCCAGATCACGGTCGGATCGTACAAATCCGCGCTCTCCCGAAACGAAACGCTGATCATATACAGAATCGGATACAGCACCACAAAGCTCATGCACAGCAGCAGGGCCATCCGCACTACCCTCCACAGCAGTCCGCCTCCCCTGCCGAGCAAAAAGAGCCGCCGCTCCTTCTCGTCCATACGGTTCAGAATCTGCACCTGCCGCAGCCATTTTTCACGCATAGTGTCTCTCCTCCTGACGGAATCAATCCTCCACATAGGTCACACGTCGGTTGATGACCGCGTACACAATTCCGACGATAGCCCCGACCAAAACGAAATAAATCCAGGACAGCGCCGCGCTGTAGGAAAACTCCAGCCGCTTGCCGAAATCCAGAATATACGTCATGACGCTGTTTTGATAGTCGGTAAACCCGTCAATCACCGTATAAATCAGGTTAACGATCACAATCGGTGACACCATCGGCAGCGTAATCTTCCAAAAGGACTCCCAGGAGGTGGCCCCCTCCACGTGCGCCGCCTCATACAGATGGGGCGGGATCGCGTTCAGTCCCGAAATAAACAGCAAAATCTGCAGTCCGCTCTTCCAGGTCAGATTGAAAATATCGGAGACAATGCCGGTCAGCGTCTTGACCAGGTCGTCCGAGAGCCCGGTATTCAGCAGAATCTGCTCCAGAGCCGAGGATTGGTACAGCATGGAGGAGCGGGCCCCGCTGATGACCGATTGGGACATCGCGTCCCCGCTCATAATCTGCAAAATCACACCGGAGCCGCAGATGACGGGGATGAAAAAGATGGCACGCATCACCGTCCGCCCGTGAAACCTCTGATTGAGTA
>URYX01000013.1 GCA_900552225.1 uncultured Oscillospiraceae bacterium
GATTTGACACGGGTGCGGTAAGCTGTTTCCTGTAAAAGATATGTATAAAAAGTGAGGAATTTGCCCATGGACATCTTTGACCTGTTGACGCTGATCGGCGGGCTGTGTCTCTTTCTGTTCGGCATGAATGTGATGGGGCAGGCGCTGGAGCGGCGCGCCGGAGGCAGCCTGCGTACTCTGCTCGGGAAGCTGACGACCGGACGCGCCGCCGGCTTTGCCACCGGCCTCGGGGTGACCGCCGTTATCCAAAGCTCCTCGGCCACCACGGTGATGGTGGTCGGCTTTGTCAACTCCGGACTCATGACGCTGCGCCAGGCCATCCACGTTATCATGGGGGCCAATGTCGGCACCACCGTGACAGCCTGGATTCTCAGTCTCAGCGGCATTCAGAGCAGCAATGTGCTGCTGCGCCTGCTCAAGCCCTCCTCGTTTACTCCGGTGTTGGCGCTGATCGGCATCGTGCTCACCCTGTTCTGCAAGGATAACCGTAAAAAGGACACCGGCACGGTGCTGCTCGGCTTTGCCACGCTGATGTTCGGTATGGAGACCATGTCCGCCTCCGTCTCGGGACTCTCGGAGGTGCCGTGGTTCTGCTCGCTGTTTTTGCTGTTTCAGAACCCTCTGCTCGGCGTGCTGGCGGGAGCGCTGCTCACGGCGATTATTCAGTCCAGCTCCGCCTCGGTCGGCATTCTGCAGGCACTCACCGTGACGGGACAGGTCACCTACGGCACCGCCATCCCCCTGATTATGGGGCAGAATATCGGCACCTGCATCACGGCACTGCTGTCCTCGGTCGGCACCACCAAGAACGCCAAGAGAGCCGCCCTCGTGCATCTGTGCTTCAATGTCATCGGTACGGCGGTGTGGCTGAGCGTATTTGTGGCGGTGCGTCTGCTGTGGCATCCGGCCCTTCTGGGGCAGGTGACGACCCCGGCCGGCATCGCCGTCGCCCACTCACTGTTTAATCTGGCCTGCGTGGCACTGCTTCTGCCGATGACGGGGCTGCTGGAAAAATTGGCCATGCGCCTGATTCCCGATGCCAAGGCACCGGAGCAGCTGGCCGAGCTCGACGAACGGCTGCTGGCCGCCCCGGCCCTGGCTCTGGAGCGCTCGCGCGCCCTGACGGAGGAGATGGCGGAGTGCGCCGTGCAGGCACTGGAGCAAAGCCTCAGCCTGCTCGGGCAGTACCGGCCGGAGACGGCCCGGGAGATTCGAGATGCGGAGGATCGCACCGACCATTACGAGGACCTGCTCGGCAGCTACCTGGTGCGCCTCAGCGCTGCTCCCATCGGAGAGGATGCCAGTGCCGAGGCGGCCTCCCTGCTGCGTATGATCGGAGATTTTGAGCGGATTGCCGACCACGCCGTCAATCTGACCGAGTCGGCCGAGGAGCTGCGCGATAAGGGCCTCACCCTGTCCGATGCCGCCCGGCGTGACCTGAAGGTGCTGCTGGATGCCGTGCGGGAGATTCTGACGCTGACGCTCCGCGCCTTTTGTGATAATGATGTGGCCCTTGCCCACCGGGTGGAGCCATTGGAGCAGCGGATTGACGATCTGAAGGAGCAGCTGCGCAGCCGGCATATCCGCCGCCTGCAGCGCGGCCGCTGCAGTATCGAGGCCGGATTTGTCTGGTCGGATCTGCTCACCGATCTCGAACGGGTCTCGGATCACTGCTCCAATATTGCCGGCTGCCTGATCGATGCCGCACAGCATGCACTTCACCTGCACGAATCGCTGCGGGAGGCGCGCGCGGAGAGTCCGGAATTTGCGGAGGAATATGCCCGCTGCCGCGCCGTCTACGCGCTGCCGCCTATGGATGACGCGGCCATTTCCGCTCCGGTCCCCGAGGGCTGAGGACCGGCCCGCCGCAAGGCTCTCACCGCCCGGCGCTGCCATCCTCAAGACCGATTTGAGCGTATCCTCCCGCTTCCCCGGCTTTCCGAAGGCCCGGGGCTGTCCGCCGTTCCCCGTGTACGGTTGACAGCCCCGCTTTTTTGTGTTATCCTAATAGCACGTGAATAGGGGGCGCTTGTATGGATGTGTTTGAAACCGAAAATGTCCGGCTGCTGGTGGAGGCTCTGACCGTTGCTTCGTGCGAGGAGGAGTGCCGCTGCCTTTTAGAGGATCTGCTTACCTCAAAGGAGCTGCTGTCGATTGCGCAGCGGCTGGCGGTGGCGCAGCTCCTGCGCCGCGATATCCGCTATGCCGACATCGCCGAGCAGACCGGTGCCAGCTCCGCCACCATTGTGCGCGTCAACCACTGTCTGCGCTACGGCAGCGGAGGCTATGAGATTATCCTGAAAAAGTTGGAAAATTAGCGGATTTCCGCGGCTTTCCGTGAAAAAAGACTTGAAAACGGGGGTAGTTTATGGTAAACTGTTGCTTGTCAACGTGTCCCCTATTTTGAGAAAAGGAGCAACCGCCTTGGGAACCATTATTCTGAGTGCCGACAGTACCTGTGATCTCGGCGACGAGCTGCAGCAGCGCTATCACGTGAATTACTACCCCTTCCATGTTATTCTGGAGGATAAGCTGTACGGCGACGGCATCGACCTGCAGCCGGACGACATCTATGCGGCCTACCGCGAGCGCGGTGTGCTGCCGAAAACCGCCGCCATCAGCATCGGTGAATACATGGACTATTTCCGCCAGTGGACGGATCAGGGCTTTGAGGTCATCCATGTCTGTATCGGCTCCGGCATCTCCGCCACCTACAATAACTGCCGCCTGGCCGCACAGGAGCTGCCGGGTGTCTATGCCATCGACAGCCAGAATCTCTCCTCCGGCATGGGACTCGTTATCATCGAGGCCGCCAAGCGCATTGAAGCAGGCATGCCGGCCAAGCAGATTGTGGAGGAGGTGGAGGCGCTGCGCACCCACTGCCACGCCAGCTTCGTCATTGATACGCTGGAGTTTCTGTATAAGGGGGGCCGCTGCTCGGCGCTGGCCATGTTCGGGGCCAACCTGCTGAAGCTCAAGCCCGGCATTGAGGTGGATAACCACAGCGGCGCCATGTCCGTCGGGAAGAAATACCGCGGATCGCTCGACAAGGCCCTGCAGGATTATGTGCGGGATAAGCTCGAGGGGCGGACGGATCTGATCACCGACCGTATTTTCATCACGCATTCCGGCATCTCGCAGGAGCGGATCGACATGGTGCGGGATCTGATCGGGCAGTACCAGCAGTTTGACGAAATCGACGTGACCCGTGCGAGCTGCACGATTTCGTCGCATTGCGGACCGAATACACTCGGCATTCTGTTCCGGACCAAGGAATAAGCCGACACCGCTTATCGCACCGCCCGTTTTTCCTGAATCATCAAGAATGCCCCCTGTGTTTCATAGGAAACACAGGGGGCGTTGCTGTTACCGTATTGACCGGCAGCGGCTTACTTCAGCAGCGGCAGGCTGGCGGCGGCCACCGACTGGCCGACACGGCGGATCTTTTCGTCGGGGAGATGCAGCTCCATGGCCGCAGCCTCCGGGTACTCCTCGTTCAGCACACGGCGCGCCTCGGAGATGACGAGGTCGCCGCCCTCGCCGGACATCACGCGGCCGAGCAGCAGCACATGGCCGATGTCGTAGAACATGGCATAATAGGCGAGCGTATGCCCGAGGTAGACGCCGATGGAACGGTAGATGTCGCGGGCCGACTCGCTGCCCTCATTCATGGCCGCCTGCACCACCTTGAGCTTTTCGGCGGGGGACAGGCTCTCGTCCAGCTCGATGCCGGCGCGCGGCGCCAGCTTGATGACGCTGTCCTGCGAGAAATATTTCACACCGCAGCCCTTGTCGCCCGACCATTCGTCCACCATGGCATCCTGCTGCAGGTCCACGGGTGCAAAGGCCAGCTCGTTGAGCCATCCGGTGATGTTGCCCGACTTGTCCACATAGCCGGCCGCCTCGGAGGTGCCCATGGCGATGCCGAGAATCCGGTTTTCCTCCAGGCTCATCGCGCCCGCCAGCGCGGTCACGTCTCCGTCGTTTGCCACCTCGAGCGGAATATCCCCGAGCTCCTTGGCCGCACGGATGTAGATATCCTTCACCTGCTTGTCAAACTCGTCGCGCGGCACCTGCAGGAACAGCGAGGCCACCATCGTGCGGTTGTCCACATAGATGCCGGCGGAGGAAACGCCGATGGCATCAACGCGCGGCATCTTGGAGGCCGCCGAGCGGAACGCGGCCAGAATGCCCTCGTAATGATAGGAGGGGTCGCTGTTGGTCTTCGGGAACCACACCACTTCCTCCGAATAGACCGGAACGCCGTCCACGACCGCGGATACCTTGCGGTCGCTTCCGCCGGCATCAAAGCCGATGCGGCAGCCCTCCAGGTGACGGCCGACGGACTGCGCCGCCGTTTTGGCGGCGGGGACACGGTCGATCGGGCAGGAAATCACCTCGAACGGGCGCTCATACACGCGGCTCATGAAATCCGCGTCAAAGGCACGGGCTCCTCCCTCGCGGTAGGCCTGCGCAATGTATTCTCCGATTGCCTCGTCGCCGCCAACATACACCTTGAAGCCGCCGTAAGCCCACAGCAGCATCTTGACCATGCGCTCCGCATAGACGCGGTCGGCCTCGGCCATGGCGGGCGTGCCGTGAATCCGGCAGTGCCGCACGGCGACGCAGCCCTGGTTGCGCTCCACCGCGATGGTAAGCTCGCGTCCCTGCTGCGCCGAACGTTCAAATGCGCGGCAGAAGGCCGCCATGGGAATATATCCGGGATCCAGCTTGGGAGTGTTCTTCAGAGAAATTTCCAATCCGTAGACATTCATTTCCGATTCCTCCATCTGTTTTTTTTAAAACTGCCAAGACCGCCGCGGCGGTCGTTTTCTTAAAAGTACCACAAATGCCCGCTCACTGGCAAGAGGCGCACGGCGGCTTTGTCGCCAAGCGCAAAAAATCTGCCCGTCTGTGCAAGCCGTGTCCGCCGGATTGTGCAAAAAGCGGAAGAAATTGGCAGCGTATAGGCGGGCAGATGTTCGGCCATACTATGGGTGACGACGGATACATTTACACTGCGTTTGCCTGTAGCCGCCGCCAACCGCTGACGAAATGTACCGGTGACTTTCGGCGGCGGTTTCTTTTTTGCCTGGACAAAGCAATCGGGGGACAACCGTTCCTGAAACGGAATATTTCACCGATGGCTTTGTCCAGGCTCAGCCGGTGACAATCGGCAGCAGCGCAGCGAGCGTGCGGATGGTGTAGGTGCTGTCCGTGTCGGGGTACCGCTCCGACGGGTCAAACAGGCAGGTGTCGATGCCGCAGAGTCTTCCGCCGCGGATATCGGAGGAGGGGCTGTCACCGCAAATCAGCAGGCGGGAGCGCTCCACCCCCACCTCATGCAGCACGGGCTCAAAGAATGCGGGGCTCGGCTTGTCGGCTCCGAGCTCCTCCGACACAAACACCCGGCGGAGATACGGCAGCAGGCCGCTGTCCTTCAGGCGGCGGT
Organism: uncultured Oscillospiraceae bacterium; assembly: GCA_900552225.1. Lineage (GTDB taxonomy): Bacteria > Bacillota > Clostridia > Oscillospirales > Acutalibacteraceae > UMGS1487. The sequence goes on from URYX01000013.1 coordinate 5,453, forward strand.
ACTGGATGGAGGCGACCCCGTTGGTCACCACATAGAGAGGAAGCAGCGGATACAGCGCCTGCAGCAGCTCCCTGGCCCCTTCTATACAGAAGGCGTAATTCCCGAGCTGTTCCCGGTAAAACCGGTCAAAGGCTGCCGCGTCCACGGACAACCCCTCCTCCGCAAACAGCTCCTCAAAGCGGCGTACCACCAGCCTGTCCCGTGTGATCTGCTTTTGCTCGAGCAGCTTCCAATAGCGCTCGTTGACGGCACTGTAGCGGGCGCAGCGATCCGCGCGCGGCGGCAGGGAAAAATGGGCGCAGGCCGCGGTAAACGCCTCCCGTTCCGCCCGGGAAAAATCGAGCAGCGTGTCATCGGCATCGAGCAGCAGGGCATCGTATCGCAAGAAAACCTCGCTCCTTTCCGGAAATAAAGGGCCGTCCCTGCCTGGCGCAGGGACGGCCCCTCTCTGTCTCTTATGACCGCTTACAGCTCCGCAAAATACTTGATCGTGCGGACCATCTGGCTGGTGTAGGAGTTCTCGTTGTCGTACCAGGACACGACCTGCACCTGATAGGTGTCGTCGTCAATCTTCGCGACCATCGTCTGCGTGGCATCGAACAGGGAGCCGTAGCGCATACCGATGACATCGGAGGAAACGATCGGATCCTCGTTGTAGCCGAAGGAAGCGGAGGCCGCCGCCTTCATCGCCGCATTGATGCCCTCTTTGGTGACATCCTTGCCCTTGACCACGGCCGTCAGAATCGTGGTGGAGCCCGTCGGCACCGGCACACGCTGCGCAGAACCGATCAGCTTACCGTTCAGCTCCGGAATTACGAGGCCGATGGCCTTCGCCGCGCCGGTGGAGTTCGGCACGATGTTCGCGGCGCCGGCACGGGCACGGCGCAGGTCTCCCTTGCGGTGCGGGCCGTCGAGGATCATCTGATCGCCGGTGTAGGCGTGGATGGTGCTCATGATGCCGCTCTGGATCGGCGCATACTTGTTCAGGGTGTCCGCCATCGGAGCGAGGCAGTTGGTGGTGCAGGAGGCAGCGGAAATGATCTGATCGTCCGCTGTCAGGGTCTTCTCATTGACGCTGAACACGATGGTCTTCAGGTCGTTGCCCGCGGGAGCGGAGATGACAACCTTCTTCGCGCCGGCCTGGATGTGGGCCATGCTCTTTTCCTTGGAGCAGTAGAAGCCGGTGCACTCCAGCACGACATCGACACCGATCTCGCCCCAGGGCAGATCGGCCGCGTTCTTCTCGCTGTAGATGGTGATCTTCTTGCCGTCTACGACGATATAGTTTTCGCCCGCCTCAACCGTGTGAGCGTTCTCACCGATCTTGCCGCAATAGCCGCCCTGAGCGGTATCGTACTTGAGCAGGTGAGCCAGCATCTTCGGATCGGTCAGATCGTTGATCGCAACGATTTCATAGCCTTCCGCACCGAACATCTGACGGAACGCCAAACGGCCGATACGGCCAAAGCCGTTGATAGCTACTTTAACAGACATACCTTTATACCTCCACTAATGTATTGCTTAATAGCTGTTCTTATTCTATCTCTTTTTTTCTGCTTTTTCAAGGGCTTTCGGAAATTTTTCATCGGGATTTTATACTTTTTTCGTTCTTCCCCCGAAAACCGGACAGCTTTTGAGTTTTTTCATCCAAAATAGCACAGAGAAACCGTGCCGGCATCGGACATACTAACAGCAGTCGTTGTGACAGACAGCAAGGAGGGATTCGGTGCTTTCGGAGGAGGATGCGCAGGAGGCGTCTCTGCGGGAGGCGCTGGCCTCTTACTTTTTATATATGCCGCCGTTTGGCATACAGTCGGCCCTCGGCCGGCAGCATACCGCCCGCCAGCTCGGGCTGCTGCTCGCGCTGGAATGGCGGGGGCTGCTGCGCTTTGCCGGGCGGCCGCGCCCGCTGTGGGAGGGGGACTTGACGGCCCTCGTGCGGGCGCTGACGGATGCGGCGCGGGAGCCGATGGATGCCCTGTGTGCCTCCCTGTCCGTCCATCTGCCCTCCCGCGCACTGCCGCTCGGCTATGAGCCGCGGCTGCTGCCGCTCGGCATCACTCTGCTGCTGCGGCTGGCCGCCGCCACCGGCCGGGTCGAGGTACGTCTGCTGCCGTACCCGGGGGATGCCACGCTGCACATCGCGGGGGCGGGCCCGTTTTCCGTCGAGCCGTTTTCCGACGGCCTGCGTGAGATTGCGCGGCTGCACGGCGGGCGTCTGCTGCTGACACCGCACAGCGCGGCGCTGTCCCTTTCCGCACAGCAAAAAGCCGTGGGAAGGGCGCCCCTTCCCACGGCAGAGCTGTTTTCGGAAAACCCGGTTTCTCCGTTTTGCCTCGGCTTTTACGCGTTGCTGTCCGAGGACGGATCCATCAGCGCCGGTCCGGGAAGCTGAGCCTCCTCCGCCTCCGGCTCCTCCTCCCTGACCGGGAGTGTGTACCAGTACCGTAAAACGACCACGGCAAACAGCGCCAGCAGCAGATCGGGCAGCGAGGCAATCGATACGACGTTGACCGCCTGCTGCGGATACAGCAGCAGCATCCCGCAGCGGGACAGCACACCGCTGCCGCCGGCCACGGCCGCCAGCAGCGTCACCGCCACGAGCGTAGGAGCCTTCACCGAGTCGCCGTCCACGGAGCGGCGGCCGAGCAGGAACAGAAACAGCAGCGGAAGCGCCAGCAGCGCAAATTCGAAAATGCTCTCGCTGAACCGGACGGCGAATGTATAGGACACGGTATAGCGCGCCAGCCGCATCCACAGCCACAGCATCGGGACAAACAGCCACGCGCGTCCGGTCAGAGGATCCTGTGCGGCCCCGCGCAGCCAGCAGATGCCGAGCCACAGCATGGCCAGGCCTCCGGCAATGCCGCACAGCAGTGTCAGCCAGAATAGCAGCCGATCCAGCGCACTGATCTCCTGCGCCGAAGGGGCGGGAAGCCGCCTCGTCATCCAGAACCGCATCAGGTCATACAGCTGCTGCAGCAGAATGGCACCCCCCGCCGCCGCGGCGGCGCCGCCGACAGGCCGCGCCGCCCTGCCCTCAATCGGCCGCGCCATGACGCTGCGGCTGCGGCGCCGCTGCCACAGCCAGACAAGCAGCCAGACGGCCAGACAGCCGTAGGCGGCCGCATAGCGTCCGAGCTGAGAGCCGATCTGCGGCAGAAGAGCTGTGCGCCATACGACGGTCAGCACTGTCAGTGCGGCCGCCGTTATTCCGGTTATCCTCTCACGCGGTTGAATCACCGATAAAACCTCCTGTCGGCCCGCTGTCCGGCGGGCGATATTCTCAGCGCTGATCGAGCGGTACATACTGCTGCGGCTTGGTAATGGATTTGTAGGCCGGGCGGATGATCCGGTTGCAGGACGAGATTTCCTCCAGACGGTGCGCACACCAGCCGGCCATCCGTGCCAGCGCAAACAGCGGGGTATACAGGGCCGGGTCGATCCGCAGGCTCCGGTATACCAGGCCCGAATACAGGTCTACATTGGCGCAGACGGCACGCGGCTCGGCAAAATGACGGTTGAGCACGGCCGGGGCCAGCTGCTCGACCTTGGTCAGCAGCTCAAAGTCCTCGCCGTATCCGTTCTGTTCGGCGAGGCTCCGGGCATACCTCTTCAGAATGCGGGCACGCGGGTCGGACAACGTATATACGGCATGGCCCATGCCGTAGATCAGGCCGCTGCCGTCGCCGGCCTCCTTGCGGCGGATTTTCTCCAGAAATGCGGTGATTTCCTCGTCGTCCCGGTAATCGTGCACTCCCGCCTTGATGGCATCGAGCATTTCGAGTACCTTGATATTGGCACCGCCGTGCCGCGGGCCCTTCAGCGAGCCGATGGCGGCGGAAATGGCGGAGTAGGTGTCCGTCCCGGAGGAACTGAGCACGCGGGTGGCAAAGGTGGAGTTGTTGCCGCCGCCGTGCTCAGCGTGAAGCATCAGACAGATGTCGAGCAGCCGCGCCTCCTCGGGCGTATAGTGCTTGTCGGCCCGGATGGTCCGCAGCACGGTTTCCGCGGCGGACAGTCCGTTTTCAATCTGATGGAAATACATGCTCTTGTGGTCGTACTGGCGCCGCTTGACCTGATAGGCATAGCCCATAATGGTCGGCAGCATGGCCATCAGGTCGATCGACTGCCGCAGCACGTTTTCCAGGGACAGATCGTCCGGGTTGTCATCGTAGGAATACAGGGCCAGCACCGAGCGCTGCATCTTATTCATAATATTCGGAGAGGGGGCCTTGATAATCATATCCTCCGCAAAATACAGCGGCAGCTCCCGTCGCTCGGACAGCAGATCACAAAATGCCGTCAGCTCCGTCCGGGTCGGCAGCCGCCCGAACAGCAGCAGCCAGGCGGCCTCCTCATAGCCGAAGCGCTGCTCCGCGACGCAGGTCTCCACCATATCGACGATGTTGATGCCGCGATAGGACAGCTCACCGTCGATGGCGGTTTTCTCTCCCTCGCTGATGACGTAGCCGTGCACGTTGCAGATGCCGGTAAGGCCGGCGACCACACCGCTGCCGTCCGCATTGCGCAGACCGCGCTTGACGTCGTAGCGGCCGTATTTTTCCGCGTCGATCAGGGTATTTTTGCGGATTTCTCCGCATAAGGTGGTAAGGGCCTCCCGGGGAAAGTCCAAACGGGCTTCGTTCATGTCAGTCTCATCCTTTGCGTTGGCCTTGACCGCCGGACAGGCCGCCCTGCGATCCTTCGGCAGAACGGCCGCCCGGTTTCGGGCATCCGCCTTGCCTTTAAGGCTTTATTATACTAAATTGTCTGCATAAAGTCAAGAGAAAGGAAGAAACCTGATGCGAGGAAACGGAAAATTTTATGCGCTGCTGCTGTTGCTGACGGCCGGAGCACTGCTGCTGTTCCCGGTCTGCCTGCTGCCCGCCTCCGGCGAGCCGCAACCGGACGGCCCGGCTGCGTCAACGGCCGGCTCCTCGGCCGCCGCCGAAACGACGGCGGTGCCGGCAAGCCGGGACGATACGGACACCTCCGTCTTCCTGGTGCTCCATGCCGACGGCACCCGGGTCAGCGCCATTGCCGAGCGGGACTTTTTGGTGTATACGCTGGCGGCGGAAATGCTGCCGGATTTTGAGGAGGAGGCGCTCAAGGCACAGGCGGTGGCCTCCTACACCTATTTCTGCTATGAGCGCGACCGCGAGCTGGCGAGCCCGTCGGAGGCGCTGCACGGTGCAGATTTTGCCGATACCCCCGTGGCCTATCCGGACGGGTACTGCGAGGAGTATTGGCGGAAAAAGTGGGGCGACGAGGCGTTTGACCGCTATTACCCGCGCCTGTGCGCCGCGGTGGATGCGGTGGCGGGGGAGCGGATTCTGTATCAGGGACAGCCGATTCTGGCGGCCTATCACGCTATCTCCGGCGGAGTGACCGAGCTGCCGGAGGTGGTGTGGTCGGGAGCCTTTCCCTATCTGCAGTCGGTGGCGAGCCCGGGCGATGAGCTGGCGCCGCAGTACGAGACGACGGTGACGCTGACGCCGGAGGCGCTGCGGGAGGCGCTTGACGGCGTGGAGGGCCTCTCGCTGCCGGAGGATCCCGCCGCCTGGCTCGGGGAGGCCGAGCGGTCGGCGGCCGGCACCGTGCTGGCACTGCCCGTCGGGGGCGTTTCCCTGTCCGGGCAGGAATGGCGAAGACGTCTCGGACTGCGCTCCGCCTGCTTTACGGCCGCCTACGCGGACGGCCGCTTTACCTTTACCGTACAGGGCTACGGCCACGGCGTCGGCATGAGTCAGTATGGGGCGGAATATCTTGCCAAGGCCGGCTACAGCTACCGCGAGATTCTGCAGTATTATTATAAAGATGTAACGGTCGGCTGAGGCGACCGGAAAAACGCTCCCCCGGAAAATTGCCGTCGCGCGGAATTTCGGCGGCCGCCCGCCTTGTATTTTCGGCGACGGTGTGGTATACTGAACCCTGTGATTTACGGGAAAGGACGTTGGACGCTATGGCTTTGGAAACACATGAGGCGGGGAACCGCCGCCGCGCACGGAGAAAACGGCAAAAGCAGGCGCAGCTTCTGATGTGTGCGGTGCTGTTTGCGGTGCTGCTGATCGGTGCGGCAATTTGCCTTGTCAAGGGCATCCGGAAGATCGGGTCGGAGCCTTCCGGCTCCTCCTCCGCCACCGTCGGAACCACGACGGCCGCCCCCACGACCACCACCACGACCTACGCGACGCTGGCCGCCGCTGAGCTGGACGCGCAGATGCAGTGCCGCGGCGTGCTGCTGTACGACGCCACGCACGATACGGTGCTCTATCGCCTGCGGGCCTCCTCCTCGGATATCTATTATCCGGCCAGCCTGACCAAGCTGCTGACGGCGGCCGTGGCCTGCCGCTGCCTGCCGGAGGATGCGGTGCTGACTGTCGGGTCGGAGATTGCGCTGACCGAGTGGGACGCCAGCATGGCCTACCTGTCGCAGGGCAGCACGCTGACGCTGCCGGAGGTGCTGGACGCGCTGCTGCTGCGCTCGGGGGCGGATGCCGCCTACTGCATTGCGGTCAATGTGGCGCGCTCACTCTCCGCCGATCCTCTGACGGATACGGAGGCGGTCGAGGCGTTTGTCCAGCTGATGAACGACACCGCCAAGGAACTGGGTGCCACCCATTCCTACTTTGTGACGCCGGACGGGTATCACGACCTGTACCACTGCACCACGGCGGAGGATCTGCTGAAAATTGCCCTGTATGCCGATAGCTTTCCGCTGATTCACCGCTGCGTGGGACAGGCCGAGAGCGACGGCTACACCAATACCAACGAGCTGCTGCTTCCGGACAGCGAGCACTATTATCCGTATGCCACCGGCCTGAAAACCGGGTTCACCGATGAGGCCGGCTGCTGTCTGGCGGCCTCAGCCGAAAAGGACGGCGTGCGGCTGTATGCCATCCTGCTTGGCGGGGCGGAGTCCGCCGGCCGCTTTGAGGATGCCCGGCTGCTGTTTGACCGGGGCTTTGCGCTGGCAGGTGTGCTGACGGAGCCGGCGGCGGAAGAAGGAGCCTCATGACCGTATTTGTGTGTGTGGACGACGAAAACGGTATGCTGTTCAACCGACGGAGACAGAGCCGCGACCGCGTGCTGATTGAGGATGTTCTCCGGACGGCCGGCGGCGCACCGCTGTGGGTGTCCCCCTATTCCGCCCCCCTGTTTGCGGAGGCGGACCCCGCCGTCCATACGGCGGAGCAGCCGCTGGAGGCGGCCGGTGCGGAGGAGGCCTGCTTTGTCGAGGTGCCTCCGCTGGCTCCGTGGCTTGCCCGCATTCAGACACTGATCGTATACCGCTGGAATCGGCTGTATCCCGCAGACCGCCGTCTGGATATCGATCCGGCACAGGGGTTTTCCCTGCGGGAGACCTCGGAGTTCGCCGGTTCCTCGCATGAGAAGATTACAAAGGAGGTCTGGAGCCGATGAGCCGATCTTCCAAACGCACCTCCGCTTTGGCGATTGCGGCCGTATGCCTGCTGGTGCTGCTGGCGGTGTGCGGAGCCGTGTGGTACCTTCACTCCGTCTCCGACCGGCCGTCCGCCTCGGATCCTCTGTCCTCCGTGTCGGAGGGCGGTCCGATCGGGCTTGACAATCTGCCGCCGTTTACCGGGCAGGCCTATGTGGCGCTGAATGACAATCAGCCGCTGTTTACCAAGGCGGAGCTGGTCACGGAATCCTACGAGACCTATGCCCCGCTGGACGAGCTCGGGCGCTGCGGCGTGACGGTCGCCTGCATCGGGCGCGACCTGATGCCGACCGAGCCGCGCGGCAACATCGGCCAGGTGAAGCCCTCCGGCTGGCAGACGACCAAGTACGACATCGTTGACGGGAAATATCTGTATAACCGCTGCCATCTGATCGGATTCCAGCTGACCGGCGAGAATGCCAACCGCCAGAATCTCATCACCGGCACCCGCTTTATGAACACCAAAGGAATGCTGCCGTTTGAGAACATGGTGGCGGACTACATCAAGGAAACCGGGAATCATGTGCTGTACCGGGTGACGCCGATCTTCGAGGGGGATGACCTTGTGGCGAAGGGCGTCACCATGGAGGCCCGCTCGGTGGAGGATGACGGCGAGGGCATCTGCTTCTATGTCTATGTGTACAACTGCCAGCCTGGCGTCGTGATTGACTATGCCGCCGGAGACAGCCGCCTGCAGACGGAGGAGGAGCGCACGGCCGGGAGCACAGCGGGCACGTCCGCCGGAACAGAGGCCCCGCAGGAGACCTACATTCTCAACACCGGCACGCAGAAGTTCCATAAGCCCTCCTGCGGCTCGGTCGAATCCATCCGGCCGGAAAACCGGAAGGAATATACCGGAAGCCGCGAGGAGCTGCTGACGGAGGGCTATGCCCCCTGCGGGAGCTGCAAGCCCTGAAGCCGCTCCCAAGACGGCAGAGGCCGGGTGCGTGTTTCCGCCACCCCTGAACAGACAAAAACAACAGCCGCCCGGGATAACCGGGCGGCCGTTGTTTAAGAGGGTGTTGAGGAGGGTATGTACCCCTGCCGAGCGGCGGGTGCGGTTTCCGCCGGAACTCTCTTTCGGAGTACGCTTACAGTATAGCGGAGCTTTATGGCAGAGGTGTGACCCCTTTTTGAACATTTCATAAATGTTTTTCGGCCAAAGCGCGGCAAAAGGGCTCCTCGCAGGCCGTATACCCGTCGCTTTCCGTCGGCGGGACGGTGCCCCGGCGCGGTCTTTTTTGCCGCGGAACTTTCGGATTTTCGCGCCCGGAATCTTGACAAAGCGCCCGATTCCGGGTACTATAAACAAAGTGCCCTCCCTTGTGCGGCCTTACGCCGCAGGGGAGCGTGCTTATTTCCCGCAGCAGCCGCTGCGGCCGATCGGAGGAACCGTTCATGAAACTGATTACTGTCAGCCGTGAGTTCGGCAGCGGCGGCCGTGAGCTGGCCAAGCGCCTGTCGGATGCTCTGCAGATTCCCTATTATGACCGCGAAATCCTGACGGAAATTGCCCGTCAGGCTGAGCTGGATGAGGACTACGTCAACCGGACGCTGGAGCAGGGGCTGCAGCCGGCGGTGCCGCTGCATTTCGCCAACAGCTTCTACGGCCCGACCACTGCTATGACCGCCCAACTGTTCGGTGTACAGCAAAAAATTCTGCGCAGTCTGGCGGAGCGGGGCGACTGCGTAATCGTCGGACGTGCGGCAGATGCCGCGCTGGCCGAATTCCACCCGCTGCGGCTGTTTGTGTACGCCGATGAGCCGTCCAAGATCGCGCGCTGCCGCGAGCGGGCCGCGGAGGGGGAAGCCCTGAGCGACCGCGTGCTCCGGCGGGAAATGCGCCGCATCGACAAGGGCCGGGCCTCAGCCTATGCCCTGTTTTCCTCCACTCACTGGGGGGATAAGGCCAACTATGACCTGTGCATCAACACTTCACATGTGATTATCAAGGAGATGGTACCTTCGCTGGCGGCGTATGCCGAGCGTTGGTTTCAAAAGGAAGTATGAAGGTTCAACTGTCGGATTATTTTACCTATAAGAAGCTGCTGCGCTTTGTGCTGCCGTCGGTGGTGATGATGGTATTCACCTCCATTTACGGCGTAGTGGACGGACTGTTCGTGTCCAATTTTGCCGGAAAGACCGCCTTTGCCGCCATCAACCTGGTGATGCCGTTTGTGATGGTGCTCGGCGGCATCGGCTTCATGATCGGTGCCGGCGGCACGGCGCTGGTTTCCAAAATTCTCGGAGAGGGCGACCGTGAGCGGGCCAATCGCTGTTTTTCCATGATGGTGCTGCTGACGCTGATTCTCGGAGTGCTGCTGTCGGTTGTCGGAGTGCTCTTTATGCGTCCGGTGGCGCGGTTCCTCGGAGCCACCGACGGGATGATGGACGACTGCGTGCTGTACGGACGCATCGTGACCGGATTTACGGTCACCTTTATGCTGCAAAACGTATTCCAGAGTTTCCTGATTGCCGCGGAAAAGCCGCACCTCGGACTGGCGGCCACCGTGGCGGCCGGCGTTACCAATATGGCGCTGGATGCTCTGTTTGTCGCGGGCTTCGGGTGGGGCGTGGCCGGTGCCGCCGTGGCCACCGGCCTCAGCCAGTGCGTCGGCGGGCTGTTCCCACTGATCTATTTTCTCCGCCCGAACAGCAGCCTGCTGCGGCTGGTGAAAACCGGGCTGGACGGGCGCGTTTTGCTGAAGGCCTGTGCCAACGGCTCCTCCGAGCTGATGAACAACATCTCCTCCTCCGTGGTCGGCATGATCTATAATTTTCAGCTGCTGCGGTATATCGGAGAGGACGGCGTGTCCGCCTATGGAGTGCTGATGTACGTGCAGTTTATTTTTGTTGCCATCGACATCGGCTATGCCATCGGCTGCGCCCCGGTAATCGGCTATCATTACGGGGCCGGTCATCCGTCCGAGCTGAAAAATATGCTGCGGAAAAGCACCCTGCTGATGGGCGGCACCGGCATCGTCATGGCGGTGGCAGCGGCGGCTCTGGCGCGACCGCTGGCGCTGCTGTTTGTCGGCTATGACCCGACACTGTGTGCGCTGACGCAGCACGCCTTCCGGCTGTTTTCCTTCGCCTTCCTGCTGGCCGGCTTCAACATTTTTGTGTCCTCGTTTTTTACCGCACTCAACAACGGTGCGGTTTCTGCCGCCGTGTCCTTTCTGCGGACGCTGGTATTTCAGACGGCCTCGGTGCTGCTGCTGCCGGAGCTGATCGGCGTGGACGGCATCTGGTGGGCTATCACGGTGGCAGAGGTGTTCGCCTTCGTGATTTCGCTGCTGTTTCTGTTCGTCAAGAGGAGGCAATACCATTATATGGGCACCAAGGTCTGATCCGGGTCGGCTGTGCCGCCTGCGGTTGAAATTATACGGAGGGATGTTTAAGTCATGAACCGAAAGAATTCTGTCCCCACCCGCCTGCTGGCCGTCTGCGCGGCCGCGGCTCTGCTCAGCGGCTGTACGGCGGCCCCGTCCGTTTCACAGACGGAGAGCGGCACCTCCGGCACCGTGGCCACGGTGCCGACCTCCACGGCCGTCACCACAACGACCACGGCGGCCCCGATTCCGACCGTCCCCGACAGCGGGGAGGACGGCCACTGGAATAACCAGCTGTATATCTGGAATCACGCCGCCTTTGAGATGTTTTACGGCGGGGAGACCGGCGCGCGGGAGTATGCCGAGACCGTCTCCTCGGTCAAGCAGTATGTCCCGCAGGTGACGGTCTATAATATGGTGGTGCCGAACCACTCGGCCTTCGGCCTGCTCGAGCGGATTCTGCGGGAGGAGGGCTGCTCCTCCCAGAGGGAGATCACCCAAACCGTCTATGCCTCCTATACGGCGGATATCCGCGCCGTGGACATTTTCGATGTGCTGGACCGCCACAAGGACGAATATCTCTATTTCAACACGGATACCCATTGGGCTCCGCTCGGGGCCTACTACGCCTACACGAAGTTCTGTGAGGTTGCGGGTGTACCGGTACGGGACATCGCGGATATGGAGACCTCGGTGTCGGACGATGAATTTTACGGCTACCTGTACTATCTGACGGAGGATCCGGCGCTCGAGGGCCATGCCGACCGTATTGACCTCTATGAGCCGCCCGTGAATTACACCGCCTATCTGGCGGCGGACAGCGTCAATTTCAGCGAGGTCAGCGGCGTCAACTCGCCGTATATCGGCGTCGGCTACGGCATTTTTGCCTGGGGGGATCAGCCCTGCATGAAGGTGGTCAACCACGACGGCAGCTCCGGCCGCCGGGTTTGCATTGTCAAGGATTCCTACGGCAACGCCATGGTACCGTTTCTCGTCTCCTCCTTCGATGAGACGCATGTGATCGATTTCCGCCATTTTACGGGAAATCTCGCGGACTACTGCCGGGAGCAGGGCATCACCGATCTGCTGTTTTTCAATAATGTGATGTCTGCCTATTCCCAGCCGGAAAAGCTCGCGGCGCTGTTCGACTGAGCGTCCTCTGCCTCTGTACGGCATTCGTATGATCCTGTGTCCTCGGCACGGCGGAAGAGCCGCGCCGAGGACATTTTTTTGCGGCCGTGCCCGCTCTACGCTGCGTAGGTTGCCGTCTGCCGCCCGGCCGGGGTATAATCGAGGGCAGGGAGGGAGGTGAGATTTATGGATCCTTATGTTACGGGAGCCGCCGTCAAAGCACTGCGGGAGCAGCGCGGACTGACACAGCTGCAGCTGGCCGAACGGCTGTCGGTCAGCGATAAGACGGTCTCCAAGTGGGAAACAGGCCGGGGCTATCCGGATATCACACTGCTGGAGCCGCTGGCGGATGCCCTGTCCGTATCGGTGGCCGAGCTGCTTTCCGGTTCTCCGATCCGCAACGCCAACATTTCCGCTCATATGCCGCGTTCCTGTTTCTATGTCTGCCCGGTCTGCGGCAATATTCTCCACAGCATGGGAGAGGCGGCCGTGACCTGCCACGGCATAGCCCTCCGCCCCGCCGAGGCGGAGCGGCCGGATGAGACGCATGCCTTCCGGATCGAGAGCGTGGAGGACGAGTGGCATGTGCAGCTGTCGCATCCCATGCACAAGCAACATTTCATTTCGTTCCTGGCCGCCGTCTCCGCCGACCGGATGGAGCTTGTGAAGCTGTATCCGGAGGGGCCTGCCGAGGCCCGGTTCCGGCGCAGCGGAGTGACCCGCTTTCTGGCCTACTGTAACCGGGACGGCCTGTTTTTCGCGGATGCTCCGCGTATGGCACGTACCGCACGGCGCACCCTGCTCCCGTCTCCGCAGGAGGGCGGCGTGTGAGCCGCTTTCGGACAACAAAAAGAAGCCGCTCCCTTGCAGGAACGGCTTCTTTTTGTTGACTTATACCGTCGGGAACTTAGGCCGGGCGCACTTCAATTGCACGCATTTTGCCGCTGTCCTTCGGATCCGGCTCGGTGGAGAAGGTCACCTTCTGGCCCTCAGCCAGCGTCTTATAGCCGTCCACGAGGATGGAGGAGAAGTGCACAAACACGTCGCCGCTTCCGTCGTCGTTGGTGATAAAGCCGTAGCCCTTTTCCGCGTTGAACCATTTTACAGTACCGGTAAACATAAAGAGATAGCCTCCCAAGAAATATTTGTACTCAGGGTAAAAACAAAAATCTCACGCCGGCGATCCATCGTAACCAGCATGGACTCGCTATGCGTGAGAACAAAGCCATTATCATGAATACAACGGGAATCATACCATGTTTTCCGCCGCTTGTCAAGAGGGGAAACCGGGCAAAACCGAAGAAAACCGAAAAAGAAACGTCATCTTTGCAGAAAACCGTTTGGGGGGGACGGGCCCCTTTCCCCGAAAAAGCACGAAGTCTGTCGCATGGGCCGCCTGCGGGAAGCGGAGATGCCGTCATCCGGCCCAGTATCGCCCGACAACAGGCGGCCGGTCCGGAGGCTGCGCTCCCGGTGCGGAATTTTTCGGGACTTCCTTCGATTTTTTGCATTTTTCTCTTGACATTTCCGGGCACACATGGTATAGTATCACTTGCTGTGGCGCACGTCACGGTGTCAACTGCATATGGGGGGGAATTCCCGAGCGGCCAAAGGGGGCAGACTGTAAATCTGTTGTCACTGACTTCGGTGGTTCGAATCCACCTTCCCCCACCAATCGAACGCAGACTTTGTCTGCGTTCGATTTTTTTGTGTCCGCAGTATTCGCCGCACGGTTTCAGCGGGTGGGCCGG
>URYX01000014.1 GCA_900552225.1 uncultured Oscillospiraceae bacterium
TTTCCTCGGCCTTGCGGTTCTGATCCCGCATGATTTTCTGCATCAGCTGGCTCGACTCGTACCAGAAGTCGTAGTTGCCGACATAGATTTTGATCTGGCTGTAGTCCACGTCCACAATGTGGGTGCAGACATTGTTCAGAAAATGCCGGTCATGGGACACCACGATGACCGTTCCCTCGTAGTCGAGCAGAAAATCCTCCAGCCAGTGGATGGAGGCGGTGTCCAGGTGGTTGGTCGGCTCATCCAGCAGAATGATATCCGGGCTGCCGAACAGCGCCTGCGCCAGCAGCACCTTTACCTTGGACTTATCCGGCAGCTCGGCCATCGGGGTATAGAGAAGATCCGCGGAAAGCCCGAAGCCCTGCAGCATCCGGCCGGCCTCGGTCTCCGCATCCCAGCCGTTCAGCTCCGCAAACTCGGTTTCCAGCTCGGAGGCCAGAATGCCGTCCTCCTCCGAAAAATCCTCCTTGGCGTACAGTGCGTCCTTTTCCTGAATGATCTCATACAGGCGCGGGTTGCCCTGAACGATGGTATCCAGCACCGTGAAGGCATCATAGGCATAGTGGTTCTGCTTCAAAACGGACATCCGCTCCTTGGCATCCAGCGTCACCTCTCCGGTCGAGGGCTCCAGCTCGCCCGACAGAATGCGCAGAAAGGTGGATTTTCCGGCTCCGTTGGCCCCGATAATGCCGTAGCAGTTGCCCGCCTTAAACTGCAGGTTGACGTGCTTAAACAGACTTTGCCCGTTAAAATTCAGGCTGACATCCGATACCGTAATCATGATGCGTTCACTCTCTTTCCCGTTTCACAGATATTGTGTATTATATCAGCTTCCCTCTCCGAGTGCAAGGCATTTGCCGAAAATCGGGAAAGATTGCGGAAAATTTCCGCCGGGTATCTCCTCCGACCGCCCTCCGGGCGCCGCTCCGGCTCCCGTCGCCTCATCCGGATGCACCCGGAGGCGGCTGCCTCAGGCAGCCGCCTCCGGGTTGCGCCCTTCTGACCGCCCGGCAGAATACTGCCGGTTTCCGAGGGCGAGCTTTTTCTCTTTTGTACGTGCTTCCGCGAGGCATTCACCCTCAGGAATAGCGCACCTCCAGGCCGATGGCCTCCACGGGGTCGAGTGTTTCGCCGCCGCGCCGCAGCTCCAGATGCAGGTGAGGTGCCATCCGGCACTCACAGGGAATCTCGGTCAGTGTGCCGATCTTCTCCCCCACCTTTACCGTGTCTCCCTCCGCACAGACGGCATGCACCCCGCAATACAGCGACTGCACACCGTTGCCGTGATCGAGCACCAGACACTCTCCCCACAGGGGATCGCTGTACACCTTCTGCACCGTGCCGTCCGTCATGGCCCGTACCTCCTGTCCGATCTCCCCGGCAAAATCCGTGCCCGGGTGAATTTTCCAGCTTTCGAGCGTTGCCGAATAGAGAGGCGTCAGGCTGTAGGGCGTCAGCACGGCATTGCTGAGCGGCAAAATCATCAGATTCTCCGCCGGCTCCGATACCGGAGGAGCGGTCGGCGGTGCTGTCGGGACCGTGGTCATCACGGACGGCTCCGTCGTCGTGGCTTTCCGTGTGGTGCGGACATCGGGCACCGTCTCGAGCGTGCGGCCGGCCTCCGCCGCCGTCGTGGGGGCGGAGGAACCGGAGCTTCCGTCCCGCGAAAAGGTCTCCGTCAGTGTCACCACGCCAAGTCCGCCAACGGCAATCAGGCAGAGTGCCAGAATCATATAAAATCCACGGCCCTGCCAAAAGCCGCGTCGGTTTTTCTCCTGCTGTTCCCGTTTCATTCCGTTTCCTCCGTTTTCTGAGGCTTTCTCCGCCGGGATCCGGCGCATACGGCCGTCCGGTGGATTACAGCCATAGTGTGGACGCACCGACGGGTGTTTATACGGCTGCACACAAAAAAACTGCCCGGTCACCTATGACCGGACAGTTTTTTGTGCTTCCGACATTCTTTGGAATCGATTACTCAGCTGCCGCTTCCTCCGTGACATCACTGCCGTTCAGCAGTCTCATCATCAGCATAACGGCCTCCGCGCGCTGTTCCTCATCCATCACACGGTACATGCCGACAATCCGCTGCTCCTCATCGTTCAGCTCTGCCATCAGAGGAGCACCCGACGGCGTCCCGTCATCGTGCAGCACAGAGGGCTTTCCGTCTTCGCGGCCGCATTCGTCCAGCAGCAGCAAAAAACGCGGGGCTGTCGGACAAAACAGCCGGATCAGGCGGCGCATGGACTCGAGCGACGGCTCGGACTTGCCGCTTTCATAATAGGAATAGGCGGGGCGGGATACGTTCAGGATGTCTGCCACGGTCTGCTGCGTCATCCCCTGTGAGCGACGTAGCAAAGACAACCGATCGGCAAACTGACGATGCATTTCGTTCATAAGGCCACTCCTGTTCTTCGATTTCTCTCATTTTTTCTTATTCTTTAATAAGGATATAATATCACAGTTTTTAGTATAGCATGCCTTTGACAAAAAATCCAACAGAGCCACAAATGTTTACAAAAAATACTTAATTCCGTCATAATTTGTTCTCGACGCTGCCGCATTCGGTACAGTAGCCATACCGGATGGCCTTCTGATTGATCTCCAGCAAGTCCCGGTGACGCGCGGAAATTACCTTCTCCAGCGCCGACTCGAGCCCCTCCGGCGAGACTGCCTCCGTTTCACGCATCAGCCGGCCGATCAGGATCATGTTGGCCAGCGTCGGCGCCCCGATCTCCTGGGCCATCGCGGCAGCGGGTACATAGCAGGCCGTCACGTCCGTTCTTCGGACACGCCGCTCCACCAGAGTGGAATCCACCAGGATCAGACCGCCGCTGACCACCTCATCCTCGTATTTGTCGAGTGACGGCAGGTTCATCGCTATCAGAATATCCGGATGCTGCACAATCGGGGAGCCGATCGGGTCATCCGACAGAATCACGCCGCAGTTGGCCGTGCCGCCCCGCATCTCCGGGCCGTAGGATGGCAGCCAGCTGAGCTGCCTTCCCTCCGTCAGCGCCTTATAGGCCAGAAATTTTCCGGCAAACAGCACGCCCTGGCCGCCGAAGCCGGCAATCAATATCTGTGTGGTCATGCTCTCTCCTCCCCGGCGCTTCTGTCCTTGTACACTCCCAGCGGATAGTAGGGAATCATGTTCTCATCGATCCACTGCAGAGCCCTTTCCGGCGTCATCCCCCAGTTGGTCGGGCAGGAGGAGAGCACCTCCACCATGGAAAAGCCGCGCCCCTCCGCCTGATTGCGGAAGGCCTTTTCGATGGCACGCTTGGCCGCGCGGATGTTTTTCACGTTATTGACCGCCACACGCGCCAAATATTCCGGCCCCTCCAGCGTACTGAGCATCTCACAAACACGGATGGGATACCCTGCCGTTTCCACATCCCGCCCGTAGGGGGAGGTCTGCGTCACCTGCCCGGGCAGCGAGGTCGGGGCCATCTGTCCGCCCGTCATCCCGTAAATCGCGTTATTGACAAAAATCACGGTAATATTCTCGTTGCGGGTGGCCGCGTGCACCGTTTCGGCCATGCCGATGGAGGCCAGATCGCCGTCCCCCTGATAGGTAAACACCATCCGGTCGGGCATGGAGCGCTTGAGTCCCGTGGCCACCGCCGGAGCCCGGCCGTGTGCCGCCTCCACCATGTCACACGCAAAATAATTGTAGGCCATCACGGCACAGCCCACCGGAGCCACACCGACGGTGATGCCCTCAATCCCCAGCGTATCGATGGCCTCCGCCACCAGCCGATGGATAATCCCGTGCGTACAGCCGGGACAATAATGCAGCTCGGCATCGGTCAGGCTTTTCGGTTTTTCAAATACGATCATCACGCGTTTCCTCCCTGCATACGGCGAATAGCCTCCAGCACCTGCTCGGGAGAGGGAATCATTCCGCCTGCCCGATGGCACAGCGTGACCGGGCGGCGGCATGCCGTGGCCAGTCGCACATCCTCGATCATCTGTCCCATGGAGAGCTCCACCGACAAAAATCCGCGCACGGTCTCGGCTGCCTCGCGCAGCGGCTGCTTCGGGAACGGCCACACCGTAATCGGCCGGATCAGTCCGACCCGGATGCCCTCCCGTCTGGCGGCCGCCACCGCATTCTTGGACACACGGGCGGCAATGCCGTAGGCCACCACGCAGTATTCCGCGTCCTCCATGGCAAAGCTCTCGTAGCAGGCCTCCCGCTCCTCGATGAGCCGGTACCGTTCAAACCGTTTAAAATTGGTACGCTCCAACTCCTCCGGCACCAGATACAGCGAGTTGACGATACGGTGCTCCCGCTTTCCCTCGGTTCCGGTCACCGCCCACGGCTTATCCGCCGCATCGGTGCGTTCCTTTGGCAGCACCACCGGCTCCATCATCTGCCCCAGAGTACCGTCCGCCAGCAGCATGGCCGGCACACGGTAGGCATCCGACAGATCAAACGCCAGCGCCGTCAGGTCCGCCATTTCCTGCACCGAATCCGGTGTCAGCACCAGCAGATGGTAGTCACCGTGTCCGCCGCCCTTGGTTGCCTGAAAATAGTCCGACTGTGACGGCTGAATGCCGCCGAGTCCGGGGCCGCCGCGCTGTACGTTGACAATAAGCGCCGGCAGATCGCAGGCAGCTATGTAGGAAACTCCCTCCTGCTTCAGCGACACCCCGGGAGAGGAGGAGGATGTCATCACCCGCTTGCCGGAGGCGGAGACGCCGTACACCATATTGATGGCGGAAATCTCGCTTTCCGCCTGCAGGAAGGTGCCGCCGATCTTCGGCATCCGCTTGGCCATATAGGCCGCGAGCTCGGTCTGCGGCGTGATCGGGTAGCCGAAATAGTGGCGGCAGCCGGAGCGGATGGCCGCCTCCGCAATGGCCTCGTTCCCCTTCATCAGGACCTTTTCACTCATGCCCTCACCTCATTTCTCCACCGTAATGACACAATCCGGACACATCACGGCACAGCAGGCACAGCCGCTGCACTGCGCCATGTCGGTTATCGCCGCCGGATAATGTCCCTTCCTGTTGATTCTTCCCTTATCCATCACGAGCAGTCCCTTGGGGCAGGCGGCCACACACAGGCCGCAGCCCTTACATCGATCCGTCCGAAAGGTTACCTTTGCCATATCGGAGCTCCTTTACCAATATTTTTTTTGCAGCTGCAGCGGAAACGCATCCTCCCGCTGCAGCTGCGGACACACCGTATCCTTTGCCGCCGTCATCACCACCGGAAGTCCGGTCAGCCGTCCGAGGGCCTCCGCCCGCTCCGCCGTGGCCAGCACATCCTCCGGCGCGGTCTCCTCTCCGAGGTTGGAATTGTTGACGATTCCCGTAAACGGAATCCCGCACGCCTGCTCGATCTCCCGCAGCACCTCCAGGGCCGCCTCGGGGGTGGGGGTCAGCGGCCGGTAAAAATTCACCACAAACCACTGGTCGTAATTGTTTTCCTTCAGGATGGCCGGCACGTAGCGGCCGAGCGCATAGGCACCCCGGTCATCTCCGCCGATATCCAGCACGGCATAGCGGTCGGTATTCTGCACCAGCGTATACGCCTCCGCCGGCAGCGACGGCAAATCCACGCTGCTGTTGGCGAACGGCAGCGCAATCACGTCCACCCCCGCCTCCCGCAGCTCGGCCTCGCTGTCCTTGGTGCGGAAATAGGGGTTCACAATATCCAGATCCCCGATGGCCACCGGCAGGCCCTGCCTTCTCAGATACAGGGCGTAGTTGACCGCCAGATTGGTTTTTCCGCTGCCGTAATGCCCGCAAAACAGAGTGATCCGTTTCATACGCGCGGCTCCACCGTATGCATCCAGCCCATGAAATCCTCCGCCGTGCCGGACTGCATCCCGTAGATGGCATCATACAGCCGCCGGGCAATCGGCCCGATGGCGCCGCCGTTGACGGTATAGTGCACGCCACTGTCAAACAGCTCACCGATCGGGGAGATCACCGCGGCCGTTCCCGTGCCGAAGGCCTCGTTCAGCCGTCCCTCACGCTGCGCCTCCAGCACCTCGTCGATAGAGACCTTGCGCTCCTCCGTCGGAACGCCCCAGTGCCGCAGCAGCTCCAGGCAGGAGCGGCGGGTCACGCCGGGCAGAATGTTGCCGTCGGTCAGCTCGGGAGTCACCGCCACGCCGTCAATCACAAAAAACACGTTCATGGCACCGACCTCATCGATATATTTCCGGTGCACGCCGTCCAGCCACAGCACCTGCGCATAGCCAAGCGCATCCGCCTTCTGCTGTCCGATCAGCGAAGCCGCATAATTGCCGCCCGCCTTGGCCATACCGGTGCCGCCCTTGACGCAGCGGACATACTCATGCTCCACGATGATTTTGACCGGATCCATCCCGCCCGCATAGTAGGAGCCGACGGGCGACAGAATCACGGCAAACAGATAGGTATGGGACGGATGCACCCCGAGATACGGGTCGGTTGCTATGATAAACGGCCGGATGTACAGTGAGGTCCCGCTCGCATGCGGCACCCAGTCGCGGTCGGTATCCACCACTGCCTCGATGGCCTCCATTACCTGCTCGGGATCGAGGCGCGGCACACACAGCCGGTCGCAGGTATTGTTCATCCGCTCGATATTGCATTCCGGGCGGAACAGACGGATAGCCCCGTCCGGATTGCGGTAGGCCTTCATTCCCTCAAACAGCTCCTGTGCGTAGTGAAACACCATGGCGGAGGGGTCCAGCGACAGCGGGCCGTAGGGCACGATGCGCGCGTCATGCCACCCCTGTCCCTCGGTATAATCCATCAGAAACATATGATCCGTAAAGAGGCGGCCGAAGCCGAGCTTGCTCTCATCCTCCGGCTTTGCCTTCGGATGCTCGGTCCTGGTCACGGTCAGCTGCAGTTTCATAAAGCTTTTCTCCTTTTCGATGATAGTCTCTTACAGACAGTTGCGCTTGATTTTTCCGCTGGTCGTCTTGGGAAGCTCGTCCCGGAACACCACCAGCCGCGGGTATTTATAGGGAGCCGTATGCGACTTGACGTATTGCTGAATCTCCTTTTTCAGCTCCTCGGTCGGCACAGTGCCGGGGGTCAGCACCACGCTGGCCTTCACAATCTGGCCGCGGAGCTCGTCCGGGGCCGCCGACACCCCGCATTCCAGCACATACGGCAGCTCCATGATAACGCTTTCAATCTCAAACGGCCCGATCCGATAGCCGGACGACTTGATGATGTCGTCCACCCGGCCGACGTACCAGAAGTAGCCGTCCTCATCGCGCCAGGCCGTATCGCCCGTGTGGTACAGTCCGTCGTGCATACACTCGGCCGTTTTGCCGGGCTCCTTGTAATATTCCTTGAACAGCCCCACCGGACTGCCGTGCTCCAGGCGGATGACAATCTCGCCCGTTTCGCCGGTATCCACCGAGTGCCCGTCGGCATCCACAATCTCCACCTCGTACTGCGGAGACGGCTTGCCCATAGAGCCAGGGCGCACCTCGGAGCCGTAGAGATTCGCCACCGTCAGCGTGGTCTCGGTCTGCCCGAAGCCCTCGTAGATCGTCAGTCCCGTGGCCTGCTCAAACTGACGGGCCACCTCGGGATTCAGCGCCTCGCCCGCCGTGGTCATATGCCGGACGGAGGAGAAATCGTAGCGGGACAGATCCTCCCGGATCATCATGCGCAGCATGGTCGGCGGCGCACAGAAGGTGGTGATTTTGTACCGGGCAAACAGCGGCAGGATATCCTGTGCCGAGAAGCGGTCAAAGTCATACACAAAGACCGCGCCCTCGCACAGCCACTGACCGTACAGCTTGCCCCACAGCGACTTGCCCCAGCCGGTATCGGAGATGGTGAAATGCAGCCCGTCCCGCTCGCAGCAGTGCCAGTATTTGGCCGTGACAAAATGTCCGAGGGCATAGGTGTGCTTGTGCTCCACCATCTTGGGCTCACCGGTTGTCCCGGAGGAGAAGAACATCAGAGCCGCATCCTCTCCGCCCGCCGTATCCTCCGTGCGGGCAAACCGGCTGGAATACAGCGGATATTCCGCGTCGAAATCGTGCCACCCCTCGCGGGAGCCTCCCACCAGAATTTTATGCTGTACCGTGGGGCAGGTGCGGGCCGCCTCCTCCGCAATCTCCGCCACATTGCCGTCCGCCGTACATACGACGGCGGAAACTCCGGCCGAGCGGTAGCGGTATTCAAAATCGTGCTTCTGCAGCTGATGGGTGGCGGGCACGCCCACGGCGCCCAGCTTGTGCAGAGCCATGAGAATAGGCCAGAATTCCAGATGCCGGCGGAGAATCAGCATCACCTTGTCGCCCTTACGGATACCGAGCGATTTGAAGTAGTTGGCCGTGCGGGCCGATTCCTTTTTGATCTGTTCAAACGTAAACCGCCGCTCTGTCCTGTTTCGGTCGAGATGAATCATCGCCGTCTTGTCCGGATATTTTTCGGCGATGGCATCCACCACGTCAAAGCCGAAGTTGAAATGCTCCGTGTCGTGGAAGGAAATTTTCTGCAGCACACCGTTTGCATCCTCCTGTGTCGTCAGGTATTTCTCGCAGAGGAGATGCGTGGTCGGGCGCACCGCCACCACGCTGCTGCGTACCACGGATTCCTGCGTCTCCTCCCCGGGCAGCACCACCGCACAGAACACGCAGTCCTTTCCGTCCACCGCAATCATTCCGTGCGGCGTGGAGGAATTGTAGAAAATGCTGTCCCCCTCGTGGAGCAGCTCCTGATTGGTGCCTACCTGAACGAGCAGCGAGCCAGACAGCACCAGATCGAATTCCTGGCCGCTGTGCCGCGTCAGGTGAATCGGCTTGTGCTGCAGCTCGGGGGAATAATCGTACTTGACCCAGTAGGGCTCCGCCAGCTTTCCGCGGAATTCCGGTGCCAGGTTAGAAATTTCGATACCGTCCTCCCGGGCGGTCTGCTGTCCCTTGCCCTTACGGGTGACCGTGTAGCCGGACAGACGTGCCGAGCGTCCCTCCAGCAGATCGGTCAGCTCCACGCCGAACGCCAGAGCGCATTTATAAATAAAGGTAAAGGGCAGATCGGTCAGACAGGCCTCATAGGTCTCGTACTCCTCCGGCGTCACTTCGGTCTTTTCGGCCATTTCCGCCGCCGTAAAGCCCATAATCTCCCGCATCTCACGAATGCGGAAGGCGACCTCCTGCAGCGGTGCTTGCGTTACGGACGATGTGTTCATACCATTTACCTCCCGGTGCTGAAAATAAAAAATACCCGTCCCAAGAAATTCTTCTTGAGACGGGTATGAATGACCCGCGGTACCACTCAAATTGCACAAGATGTGCCACTCAGGCTCTGACAAGCCGTATGCATTGACGCAGCAATCACGAAAAGGGCTAATCGCATCACGGACGCTTTCACTCTTTCAGCTCAGAAGGGATGGGAACCTGAGCCTCTCGCTGCCGGGATCGCACCCTCCCCGGCTCTCTGTGAGCTACCTTGCTCGTTCCGTCTTCATCATAGCTTTTCGATGTCAAATATGAAGTTTGGGTTATTATACCATTGGGGGATGACCGTGTCAAGAGATTTTCCCGGATTTTATTTTGTGTGTACTTTTTATACAGCCGCCTGGCGGCTCTCCGAAAGGCCGGCTCCCGCCGTTTCCTATCATCCCTGCCGTGAATGCGGTTATTATACAGCGGTTTCCTCTTCATGTCAAGTGTAATTTCTTACGACGTTTGTTGAAATTTATACGCACCGGTTGCACATAAAAAGTGACCCTGTCTTGCGACAGGGCCCCTTTCAGTGTATATTTCGCTTCAGTGCGCTCTGCGGCGGAAATAAACCGCCAGTCCGAGCGCCGCGGCCGCCAAAGCGGCAGCAGCCGTCGGCAGCGCCTCTCCGGCCGGCACCGGGTTCTCCGGCTCTCCGGAGGCTCCGCTCACCCGGATAACGGCGTTGGGGTTCTCCTCGGCCGTAACGGCCTCGCCGCCGGTCAAAGCCTCCGCCGGCACCGTCACCTTCAGCACACCGCCGGCCGCCTGCTCCACCGTACCGCGGATCGTCACCGTCAGCTCGGCTGCGCCCTCGGCCACGGCCTCCTTCACGGAAGCGGTCAACCCCTGCGGCAGGTTGAACCAAGCGGTCACATCCGCACCGGCCTCCAGCACCCGGAAGGTATCGCCCGTCAGGCGGACGGTCACCTCCGCTTCCGCCGCGGCGCCCTTGTCGCCGTTCAGCGTCACGTCGGATACCGTTGCCGCAGCCGGCTCAAACGACCGCTCGGAATAGAAGCTCAGATCGTCCAGCCACACCGTGTTTTCATACTCCTGCCACATGGCCGTGCCATAGCAGTAGATCGTGAAATAGTAGAAATCGGACGGCACAAAGCCGATCTCGTCGTAGGGAGTCTCAATGCCGGCCTGCAGGTAGGTCACCGCGTCATACGGCACATGAATGTAGCCCTCGTACCCGGCCGGCAGATCCGCCGCCGGGACGTCGTAGACCACCTCGCAGTCCTCGGTCAGGTAGGACACGCGCAGCGACATGGCCTTTTCCGTCTTGATCCAGAAGCAGAATCCGTCCCCCTCAAAGTCCTGATTGTCGGGCTTCAGCTTGATGGCACCCGGTGCCCACCAATCGGCATTTTTGGTGTTGTACTGCAGCTTCAGACTCTGTCCAGATACCTGACAGCCCTCCGTCGTGTCCAGGGAAAGGATCGCGCCGGTGCCCTCCGCACCTGCGTTGCGCGCGCTCCAGACGCCGAGCAGCGCCGCGGCATCCGCATACCCGTTGAAATCGTCGATTCCCTTGTGATATTCGCTCTTGTGCTCCTGCGGCGTCTTTTGAACGCTGTACATGCTCAGGGCATCCACATATACCGTGCCCGTGCGCGGCGCGGGACTTTCGAGATACAGTGACATATGGCAGCCGACCGTATCCGCACCCGCCTTGCTGCCGTCCGCATTCTTCACGAACTCGCTCCACGGGAAATACAGCAGATTTTCGCCCGCCTCATACGCCACGTCGCAGTGAATCGTGGTCGTCCAGTCGCTCATCAGCCCCTCGATGCGCGCCGTCCCGGCCGCCTCGGCCTTCAGCCACACAAACAACCCGTCGCCGCCCTTATAGAATGTCTCTGTACTGTCACGGAGCGACGGTGCATTCCAGTTTGCCTTATCCTTGTTATATGTCCACTTGACCGCACCGCCGCTCTCGCCGTAGCCGAGCGCCGCCGTATGCTCCGGCACCGAGCCCTCGCCCGTATCGCCTGCGTTGCCGCCGATAAAATCTCCGAGGCCTTCGTCGAAATTGGCAATCGGGGTCAGCGTCACGTTGTCCGGCACCCGCTTCTCCGACGGGGTAAAGCCGTCCGCGGCCGCCGTCAGCCCGAGCGACAGCAGTGCGGACGCCAGCACCAGCACCGCGCCGCACAGCGCCGTCAGGCGCTTTCTCTGTTGTTTCATACCTTGTCTCCTCCTTCAGATAATCTCAGCTCCCGCCGTCGGCCTACCGGCCGACGGTATTCTCATCGCAGTGCAGCCGGAATCCGGATTTCCGGCTGCCTCCGCATCCGATACTTATTGATAGGCCCGCACATAGTCCACCGTCAGGCAGGGATTCGGCCAGTTGCTTTCGTCAAATTCCCACGGCCCGCACCAGGTATTGTCCTTGCCGTACAGTCCCAGCGTCACGATGATACGTCCCGGGCGGCCCGTCTTTTTGCCGTTGGAGCCGCCGAGCGCCGTCACCTGTGTATCTGTAAATACGAGCTTGCCGTCGGCGTAGTAATAGAGGCCGTCCTCCAGCCAGGCGCAGCTGTATTCCACAAAATGCTCGGTCGGATCGACCGCCAGCTCAGGATACGTATGCCGCGAGGAATGATCGCGGCCGTTGGCCGTATCGAAGAAATGCTCGGTGATACAGTATTTGCTGCCCCAGGCCCCGCTGGTCTCGACGATGTCGATCTCTCCGCAGCCCTTGCTGGGGGTGACCCGGTCGTAAAAATGATACGTGGAGCCGTAGGCCCCGCCCGGGAACATCCAGAACGCGGAGTTCAGCGAGGACTCCTTCGGGATCTTCATCGAGCAGGTAAACAGGCCGTACATCTGCGTATACTTTCCGTAGGTGGAAATCCCCGCCTGCGAATAGTGCACCGTTTTTCCGTTCGCGTTCACCACGGTATCCTCCTGGCGGACATACAGGCGGCACACCCCGTCGGAAACCTCGGCATTCATCTTGTTGACCGTCAGCTCGTTGTAGGAGCCCACCTCATGGCCTCCCCACTTGGTCGTATCAATGGCGCTGCCGTTGAATTCATCGGAAAAGGTCAGCTCCCACGACTTGCAGGGAATCTCCAGAACCGCCTCCGCACCGGTGACTGCCTCCGTCCCCGTAATCCGCACCGGCTGCCCCTTTTTCCGCACGGAATAGGGAATCACGATCCGGTTACCGTCAAAGGCCACCCCCTCGGCATCGCTCCGATAGGACATGCTCCGGAAGCCGCAGAGCACGCCGTCCAGCTCAGCCGTCACGGTATATTCCGCGTCACGGTCCACGACCCCCGGATGCCATTGCTCGAGCTGCAGCGTCAGGGTATGGGCCTTCGGATCCGTCGGGGCAGCCGAGGAGGCCGTGGTCGGCGTCTCCGTCGTCCGGTCGGAGCCCTCTGTGGTCCGGTCCGTAGGAACCGTGCTCTCTCCGGTCGTCTGACCGGAGCCCTCCGTTGCGGTCCCGGAGGTCGCAGAGCCCGTGGTCGTCGCCGCACTGTCCGCCGAGGAGGCAGTCTCCTGCCGGCACGCCGTCAGCGACAGGCACAGCAGTCCGGCAAGGATTCCGGCCATTACCCGTTTTCTTTGATTCATAGTATTCTTCCTTTCTGATGCTCCGGTGAAAACCGCCTGTCCTCCGTGTTTCTGTTTTCATTTTACCCGCTCCCCCTCAAAAAGAAAGGTACAGCTGAAAGAGCGATTGGTATATTTTTCATTTATTTTACAAATCCAAGGAATTTTCTGTGGTTTTGTTTGCATTTTAACCGCCGACGCCTTATAATGAAAGGCAGAAGCCTGCACACAAGTCATACCGATGCTGCCGGAGACTCCGGTTTTCTCCCGCAGCGGGCACCCACAGGAGGGCACACGATGAAGGATATGAGCTATCTGGCACTCGGCACCACCCAGTGCTTTCCGTTTCTGATCGGAGACATCCGGCACGTCGCCTGCCTCGGCTTTCGCAAGCGGGAGGAATGGACGGCGGCCGTTCACTGCCACACCCTGCTTTTCTGCATCTCCGGCAGCGCCAAGGGGCACTTTGTCAACGAGCGCATTCACGCCGACCGGCAGTTTTCCTTTAAGAAAAACGCGCTGCTGTATCTGGAGCCGGAGGGCCGCTTTGAGCTTACCGCCATGACCGATAATCTGCAGCTGCTGCTGGCGGAATTTTCCCTGAACACCCCCTCGGTGCAGGAGCCGTTCCCGCCGGATCACCTGTCGGAGCAGTATCTGCACAGCACACAGCCGCGGCCGGTAACCTCTCTGTCTATCAACCTGCCGTTTCATACCGCCATCGAGCTCGGCAGCTTTATGGGATGGTATCTCAACCGCCTGACGGCCTTCGCCTCCGAGCGGTCCGATACCGACATCGGGCCGCTCAACCAGCTGTTTCCCTCGCTGATCATCCGCTGGCTGCGCATCTCTCAAAGCGAAATCGACAGCATGCTGCATCAGGTGGATTCCATCTCCGTGACAAGCGACATGGCCTATCACGAGCCGCTGCAGCCCGGGCAGGAGCTGTGCGTCAGCGACGTCGAGCTGTGGAACGGCCATCCGAAATACGACCCGCAGAGCACCCTGCTCGGTGTTTTTTCCACCCGGGATGTCTTTGTCTCCCGCAGCTGGACCGGAACCCCCGCCGTCTGCCGGGAATCTCCCGTCTGCGGCCCGTATATGTCCATTACCGCCGAGAAGGAAAGCACCTATTCCATCCTGATTTTTCCGAAGGTGCCGGGCACCACGGTCAACCTGAAGCCGTTCCGCGACACCTGCTATTTCCGCTTTTTCTTCCGCTCCAACCGGGCATTCCACGTCAGCATCGCCGCCTACAGCTGCCGCTGCTTCCGCGGCGTCGGCTATGTCTATGCCTATACGACGCCCGGCGAATGGGCCGAGGAAATTGCCCCCGTACTCAGCACCTATCAGAGCGTGCGCACCTCGCCCTATATTGATAAGGCCGTGGAGTACGTCAAAACCAATTATCAGAATCCGATCCGGCGCAAGGATCTCGCACAGTATGCCGGTATCCGCTCGGAATACCTCTCCGACCTGTTCCATCAGCAGCTCGGCATCAGCGTCACCGCCTATATCCACCAGGTGCGGCTGCTCGAATCCATCAAGCTGCTGCAGTCCACATCGCTGCCGATTGAGGAAATTGCCTTCCGCACCGGCTTTTACGACGGCACCCATTATTCCAAGGCCTTTCAGAAGCAATACGGCCTGCGGCCGTCGGTATACCGTGCGCGGTATGCGCATCGGGGGAAGGAGGATACCGCTTATGGCAGCGACACGCTTTAATTGGTATTCTTCCGGCTACGCCGTCGCCGTCCCCTACCTCCGGGATATCCGCCTGCTGCAGCTTTGCGAGGAGGAGCGGATCGACCTGCCGGTGCAGCATCAGGGCATGCTGTTTGTGCTGGACGGACTCGGTGAGCTGAAAACGGAGAGCTCCTCCGGGCAACGGCGCAGCTCTGTCCGCGCGCAGCAGCTGTTTTCGCTGGAGCCGGGTACAACGGCGCGCGTGCGCTGTGTCCGGCCGCTGTTGCTGCTGTTTGCGGATGCCGCCCTGTACCGCGCCTCCTCCTCCGACCTGGAGCCCCTTCTGACGGAGCCGCTACCGCTCTCCTTCCCGTTTTGCATGCACATTCCGCCCCATGACACCATGGATTACCTGCTGCATCAGATCACGGAGGAGCTGGAGCTGAAGAATTTCGGGTATCTGCCCACCGTACAGTCCCTGCTGCCTGCCCTGTGGCAGCTGTGGCACCGTTCCGAGCAGCAGATTTTCAATTCCTTCTGGAACACGATCGACGCTCTGCGGATCAGCGGCAGCTTTCCCGACCGGGAACAGACCCTGTCCTTTTCCTCGCTGGAAATCCTGTCGGGAGCCCCGAACCATCCGCAGACGGTGCTCGGCCGCTTTCCTCCCGAAAGCGGCACGCCGCTGGTCTACTGTCAAAAGCGGGTAACGGCGGTCCCCGATGTGGCGGAGACCGCCTTTCGCATCCGCGGCGGATTTACGCTCGCCTTTCCCTTTCCGGAGGGGCAGGAGCCGCTCGACCTGAGCGCTTTCCGCGAGACCGGTCTGCTGCGGCTCCGGCTGTGCGCCTCGGCCGCCTGCCGGCTGGAGGTGTCTCTTTACAGCCAATCCCTTCAGGAGGGCACGCAGCACACACTCGACTATACCACCCCCTGTGTCCCCTATGAGACGACTCTGCGCATCGGGAGCGACCGCTCCCACTCCCTGTCCTGGCCGGTGCAGCAGGCCCGTGCCTACATGGAGCGCCATTACGGGGAGCACCTGCGCATCTCGCAGATTGCGGATGCCCTGCACATCAATGCCGGCTATCTCTCCACCATCTTCCGGCGGCAAACCGGACAGACGCTCTCCTCTTATCTGCAGCAGCTGCGGCTGCAGAAGGCGGCCGAGCTGCTGCAGAGCACCGAGCTGCCGGTCAAGGAGATTGCGCGGCAGCTCGGCTTTTGCGACATTCAGCACCTGTCCCGGCTGTTTCTGGAGACCTATCATATGCGTCCTCTCGCCTATCGGCAATCCTTCCGCACGCTGCGCTGATTTTTCGGAAAGACTCTTGACCTTCCCCTAACGGGATACTTTATACTGAAAGACAATCCACGGCTTGAAACGGCAAGAAAGGGTGATCGGTTTGAAAATCAACGAAGTGTCCAAGCTGCTCGGCCTGAACCGCAAAACCATCCGGTTTTACGAGAGCAAGGGCCTTCTGTGTGTACCGCGGCAGAACAATTCCTACCGCGAATACAGTGCGGAGGATGTACGGGAGCTGCGCATTATCAAGGCACTGCGCACGCTCGGCATCGGGATTTCGGATATCAAGCTGTACCGACACGGCGTTGTCTCCCTGCGGGAGCTGCTGTGCGGACGCATGGCCGAACTGAGCGACGAAAAAGCGCTGCACAGCCGCCAGATGAGTGCCTGTCAGGCGCTTCTGCCCGAGGCAGAGCGCGGAGACGCGCTGCTCGAGCAGTGGGAGGGGAGCGGCGAGGAGCCCCTGCCGGAGACGGAAGGCGAGCCGGACGATATTACGGAGCCGGTCACCGTCGGCATCGACATCGGCACCACCACTCTGAGCGTTGTGGTGCTCGGTGCGGACAGCGGCACCTCCTACGATTGCTTCAACGTCCGCAACCCCGGCGGAGCCGATCCCGTCATGGCCGCCGACGGGCGGCAGGAGCCCGCCGCCATTTTACAGAAAATCCGGGAGATTCTGGACATCATCCGCCACACCTACCGGATTCTCTCGGTCGGCCTCACCGGACAGATGCACGGCATTCTCTATGTCGATGCCGATGGGCAGGCCGTCTCCGAGCTGTTCACCTGGCAAAACCGCAGCGGCCTGCTTCCGATCGACGGCGAGACCTGCTGCGAAGCCATCCGTCGGAAAAGCGGAGAAAACGTCCCGGCCGGCTACGGGCTGGCCACGCACTATTATCTGTTCCACACGGGGCGTGTGCCGGAACGGGCCGCCTCGCTCTGCACCGTGATGGACTATCTCGGGATGCAGCTGTGCGGCCGCAGCCGGCCGCTCGTCCACTGCTCCAACGCGGCCTCTCTCGGATTCTTCGACATCCGGAGCAGCACCTTCCGTACTGAGGCACTGCAAAAGGCGGGACTCGATCCCTCCATCCTTCCCGATGTCACCGCCGACAACGCACAGCTCGGGGACTGGGACGGCGTTCCCGTGTGGGTGGCCCTCGGTGACAACCAAGCGAGCTTTCTCGGCGCCGTCGGCCTTGTGCCGCACAGCGCCCTCATCAACATCGGAACCGGCAGTCAGATTTCCGTGCTGTGCCCCTCGCTCCCGTCGGATACCGAGGGCTTTGAAATCCGGCCGCTCATCGACGGGCAATATCTGAAATGCTATTCCGCCCTGTGCGGCGGGGCCGCCTATGCAGCCCTCGAAAAATTTTTTCGGCGGCTGGTGGTTTTGGCCGGCGGCGAAAACGACGAGCTGTACGATCTGCTGGAGCGTATGGCGGACAGTGCCCTGCATGAGCCGTCCGAGCTCTGCGTCCGTCCCTGCTTCAACGGCACGCGCACCGATCCGACACAGCGCGCCTCCGTCACAGGCCTGAGCCTCGGCAATTTCACCCCGGAGCAGCTGACGCTCGGCATGCTGCGCGGCATCGCCGGTGAGCTGTACGAGCAGTACCGGCGCCTACCGGAGCAGCGGGAGGTGCGGCTTCTGGCCGCCTCCGGCAATGCGGTGCGCCGCAACCGGGTGCTGCGGCAGATTCTCTGCGACACCTTCGGCATGGAGCCTGTCATTCCCGATGTGCTGGAGGAGGCGGCCGTCGGGGCCGCCCGCTTTGCCGGCCGACAGGCACAGGCGCTCTGATCCCGCCTGTGCCGCACACGGTCCGTGCCGTTTTATCACAGAAAAATGCCGGGGAGGCGCCTTGACAAGCACCTCCCCGGCATTTGAGCATACAATCCGGGACAGTCTAAGAAGCCTCCGCACTCCGGAGGCTTTTTTCTATTGCGAAAGCTCCAGGCACCCGGCCAGCACCGGGAGCAGCGCCCGATACATCCGGTAAAATCCGAGATCGTTCGGATGGCAGCCGTCCACCGTACATGCATCCGCCTCCGTATCGGCAAACATCCCCGCTCCGTCCACCAGCCAGACCCGGTCATCCCCCTCCGCCACCGCCCGGCGGAAGGACTCGAAAATTATCGCCCGGCCGGAGTCGTCCTCCCGTCCGTGCCGCCAGTTCGGCTTGGTCACCATCAGATAGGGAACGGTCGGATGTGCCGCACGGATGCTCCGGTACAGGGCAAAATGCGTCTCACGCAGGCTCTCCGCCGAATCGGCATTGGTCAGGTAATCGTAGTCCGAGACAAACGCCGCCATCGGCAGCGCGGCCATATAGCGGGCCATGGCAGGCTCTCCCTTGGCGTTGCCGGAAAAGCCGAGATTGAGATAATCCATATTCAGCGCCCGCGAGAGAAAATTCGGATAGCAGTTGCCGGGCCGGGAGGCACAGCCGCCCTGCGTAATGGAGGAGCCGTAGAAAATGACCGGCCTGTCGTTGCGGTAGCGCGCCGGTGTCTCAAACGCCGCGCCGTCCCGCACCCCGATCTGCAGCGCGGCCACATCGTTGTACAGCGGAAAGTTGAGCACGTAATCCCGCATTGCCCCGGAGGTGTAGACAATCGCTTCAAAGCCGTGCGGTGCTTCCGTCGGCGGGACCATGGTGCCCTGATAGGCAAACCGCCCCTCATCCGCCGTATACAGGTCAAAGCCGCTGCTGCCGGTACACGGCATATGCGGCATGGTGCACTGCCAGTGCCACAGCGCACGGATGGCCACAAACGGGGAGTCCGTGCGAAACCGCAGCCGGATTCCGGCCGTATGCATGTTCTCCGCAACCCCCTCACTGACGCCGGCCGCGGCCGCCATGCGGCGGTAGCCCTGCGCCCCGCCCTGCGGCTCCGCACTGCAGCCGTACAGCACAAACGGGGCCCCGGCGGCATCATACCACACAATGTGCGGCTCCGTCAGCCGGGCTTCCACCCTCAGATTCGGATCAAGCCTTCCGATCTCCACCGTATCCTCTCTCCTTTATCAACGCTCCCCCCGGGAGCCGTTCTCCGACAGTTCAAAGCGACCGGGCGCATTTCTGCGTCCGGTCGCTGAGCGTGTCAAAAAACTATGTTTTTGACACGCTCGGAGGCTGTCTGAAAGGC
>URYX01000015.1 GCA_900552225.1 uncultured Oscillospiraceae bacterium
CCGTTGGTCAAGTGGCCTAAGCCTCCGGCCTCTCACGCCGGCAACAGGGGTTCGAATCCCCTACGGGTCACCATCGTCGGTGCTTGCCGCCGACGTAAACATTCCTCCTTAGCTCAGTTGGTAGAGCATGCGGCTGTTAACCGCAGGGTCGTTGGTTCGAGCCCAACAGGGGGAGCCAAAAAAATTCCTCAGACGATGGTCTGAGGAATTTTTTATTGCTTCTTACCCTTTTCCTCTTACTTCTCACTTACATGATCTCGGAATTTTCGGAAAAGAATTAAGTAAAAAGCAACCAGGGAATACGTGTTGCGGCTTCGCCGCATCAGACTGTCAAAAAAGGCCCCCGTTTCACAGAGACGCAAGCCGCTATTTCACGGCGAAATTTTACCATACACTCCGGCCGCAGCGGCAGCCTCCTTCGGAGAATTGCCGTTGCGGCTTCTTTTTTATGCTTCACCGCCCCTGTCCCGCTCCGCCCCTTGCAATTTGCGGCGAAAGCTCGTATAATAAGCGCAGTGCCCCCGGCCTGTCCGCGGGGATTCTTCGGAAAGAACGGTGATTGTATGAATTACGCATGGATTCACGGAAAGCTGCTGGACGGCACCCGGGATATGCAGGTACGCGAGGACGTAACGGTTTTGGTGGAAAACGGCATCATCACGGGCATCGTCCCCGCCGGACACAGCACCGACGGCTACACCGTCATCGATCTGCACGGCCGTTACCTCATGCCGGGCCTGATCAATATGCACGTCCACCTGGCCGGCAACGGCAAGCCGCAGAAGAAGCAGCGCGACAACGAGAAGCTCGTCCGTACCATTATGCGCTCCGCACTGACACGCTCCGTCGCCTACCGGATGGTCTGCGGCTTTGCCGAAAGCGAGCTGCTCAGCGGCGTCACCACCATCCGTACCGTCGGCGGGCTCGGTGATTTCGATACACGTCTCCGGGACGACATCGCCGCCGGACGGCGCCGCGGCCCGCGCATTCTGGCCGCCAACCGCGGCATTTCGGTACCGGGCGGCCACATGGCCGGCTCGGTGGCCATCGCCGCCCACAGCATCGACGAGGCTCTGCAGCATCTGGAGGAATGCGAGCACGAGCGCGTCGATCTCATCAAGCTGATGATTACCGGCGGCGTGCTGGACGCCAAGGAAAAGGGCGTTCCCGGTGAGCTGAAGATGGCGCCGGATATGGTGCGCGCCGTCTGTGAAAAGGCCCACGCAGACGGCTACAAGGTGGCGGCGCACGTGGAATCGCCGGAGGGCGTCCGGGTCGCCCTCGAAAACGGCGTCGATTCCATCGAGCACGGCGCACAGCCGGACGAGCACATTCTCTCCCTGCTCCGCGAGACCGGTGCCTTCCTCTGCACCACCCTGTCCCCGGCGCTGCCCTATGCCCTGTTTGACCGCTCGGTCACCCACGCCACCGAGGTCGAGCAGTACAACGGCAACGTCGTATTCGAGGGCATCATCGCCTGCGCCAAGGCCGCGCTGGCCAACGACATCCCCGTCGTTCTCGGCAACGACGTCGGCTGCCCGTGGATTACGCAG
The DNA here is from genome assembly GCA_900552225.1 of uncultured Oscillospiraceae bacterium. Lineage (GTDB taxonomy): Bacteria > Bacillota > Clostridia > Oscillospirales > Acutalibacteraceae > UMGS1487. The sequence goes on from URYX01000015.1 coordinate 1,554, forward strand.
TACGACTTCTGGCGTGAGCTGTACTATTTTGCCCAATACGTCGGTGTCAGCAATGCCTTCGCCCTCTATACCGCCACGGCCCGCAGCGCGGAAATGGCCGGCATCGGAGAGCTCACCGGAACGGTTGCTGAGGGCAAATGCGCCGATCTGATCGTCACGGCGGAAAACCCGCTGGACGACCTGCGCGCGCTGCGTCACGTGGAGGCCGTCATGCAGAACGGCCGGCTGTACAATCACCCGCAGGTCAAGGTGAACCGGACCGTCGAGGCCGAGCTGGATCGGTTTCTGTAACCGTAAAGGAGCCTTCGATCATGCCGTCCGTTCCCTTTAAGGTCAAGGGCATTCTCTATGTCATCGTCGCCGCCTTCGGCTTTTCCGTCATGTCTCTGTTTGTCAAGCTGGCGGGCGACCTGCCCTCGTTTCAGAAGGCCTTTTTCCGCAACCTGATTGCCCTGATCCTCATGACCGTCCTTCTGCTGCGGCACAGGGACGGCTTTCTGCCCGCACGCCGCAGCCTTCCGGCCCTGTGCGGCCGCTGCGTATTCGGGACGCTCGGGCTCCTCTGCAACTTCTATGCACTCGGCCGCCTGAGTCTTCCGGATGCCAATATGCTCAATAAGCTCTCGCCGTTCTTCTCCCTGCTTTTCTCCGCGCTGCTGCTCGGAGAAAAGCCCACACGGCTGCAGCTGCTCGGCGTAACGGCCGCCTTTTGCGGCAGCGTGCTGATCATCAAGCCCGGCTTCGACAGTCCGACTCTGCTTCCGGCCTTCGCCGGCGTGCTCGGCGGTCTGGGCGCCGGCCTCGCCTATACCTTTGTGCGCAGGCTCGGACTGCTGCGGGAAAACAGCCGCCGCATCGTCTTTTGGTTCTCGGCCTTTTCCTGCCTGCTGTGCCTGCCGTTCCTGGCGGCTGATTACCGCCCGATGCAGCCGCGGCAGACGGTGTATCTGCTGCTGGCGGGCACCTTCGCCTGCATCGGGCAGCTCGGCATCACCCGGGCCTACCTCTGCGCACCGGCCCGGGAAATCTCCGTCTATGACTATACGCAGGTCCTCTTCGCCGCCCTTCTCGGCTTTTGGGTGTTCGGGGAGCTGCCCGATGTCTGGAGCGTGCTCGGCTACCTGATGATCTGCGGCGCGGGCATTTTCATGTTCGTCTGCCAAAACCGCCGCCCGGCCCCCTGAGCCGCCCGCACTCACTGCCCGCACTCACCGACCCGCCCTGCGGGCTGCGCCCCCTGTTTCCCGCCCCAAGCCGCTGAGCCGTCTCCGTATTTCCCCCTTCCGAATTTCCGGACCACCCCTGCATTCCCCGGCCCATTCCCGGACTCGCATTGCCCGGAGTCGGCCACAGTCCGCCCGGGCAATCGGCCCCGAGCCCCCGACACCTTCCACCCCATACGCAAAGGTCCCGGCGAAGGAGAGTTTTTCTCTCCTCCGCCGGGACCTTTTTTCAAAATCGTCTCAGTGCCGTCCTCAGTCCGCGCCGTCGATCAGATACAGCTCCGTGCGCCCCTCTCCGTCCGGCAGCACCACCTCTCCCGCTCCGTCCACCGGCAGACACGCCCCGGAGAGCGGATTGTGCAGCACCCGCCCCCGCAGCAGCGGGTCGGCAAAGCGCACACGGCGCACCGCCGCTTCGCCGCTCTGCAGCACCACCGCCTCCGGCGTTTCGCCGTCGTACAGCACGTCCGCGCGCCGCACCCCCTCGGTCTCCGCCTCCGGCACGAGACCGGTAAACCGCCGCAGCAGCGACACCAGATACGCGCGGCTGTCGGCGCATCCGTACCGCCCCGCCATATACCCGGGCAGCGTCCCGGTGAGCACCGCATACCCCTTGCCATAGGCATGCCCCACCGCGGCGGCCATACCGTCCTCATAGCGGGCCAGCACCTCTCCCTCATCCGGGCAAAGCTCCTCCCGCAGATAGTAACCGCGCGCCTGTGTCCCGTCCTCCGTTCGGAACACAATGCCCGCACGGTCCTCCTCACGGTCGGCCCACTCCGCCTTGTAGGCGTTGCAGAAGGCCGACGCCGTCAGCATCTGCTCCTCGTGGCAGCCGAACACCCGGTCAAAGCCGTAACCCGGCAGCCTCACCGCATGCAGCCCCGTCTCCGCGCAAATACCGCCGAACAGCGCCTCCGAGAACAGCACTCCACCCTGCTCCACATACCCGCGCAGGATCTCCGCCGTCCCGGCATCCATATAATAGGGCAGCGGGAAATACACCGCCGCATAACGCGACAGCCCCTCCGCCTTCAGCTGATGCTGACTGAGCACATCCACGGCATACCCCGCCTCATACAGCGCCGCAAAGGTACCGTACACCGACTGATAATTCAGCTCCGTGCTGCCGCTGATCTCCCACAAAAAGGTCTGATTGGCACTGCTGCTGATAACGGCCGCACGGGCCGGGTGCGGCATCGCCCGCAGCAGGCGGCCGCTGTTTTGCCGCAGCGCCGCATGAATGCGCCGGGCATATCCGAGCCACGGCGTGTCCCCGCCGTCCGGCCGCACCAGCCCCCACGCCGGAGCCTCATCCCCGAGGCTTTCGGGCTTATACTGCCAGAACAGGAAGCCCTTGACTCCCCGGCTGAACGGCACCAGAATATGACTCTTGAAATCCTCAAAGCTCGGAACCGTCGGCCGCGCCAGCGTATTGCCGCCCAGCGCATGGATTTCCGCATTGATGACCGGCTTGCCCCGCGCTGCCGTCGTGGCCGTCACGGCCGGAAACGGCATACTGCCGACACTGTTGCCGTACCAGTCCATCCCGCGCGCCAGCAGATACTCCTCACTGCCCGTATTCATAAAGTTGAAGTAGGGCATCGGCACCGTGTGCACCATCACGCTGTGCTCCCGGTCAAACCGGCGCACCGCCGCAGCCCGCATCGACAGCTCCTCGGCCAGCGTCTCTCCGAAGAACTCGCGCCACTCGATCATATCGTTGAAGGTGCCGGTACAGCGCGGCGGCTCAATCTCCTCCCACTCCTGGTAATTCCTTCCGAAGCTGCGGTTCAGCCGCTCCAGCGTGCCGTAGCGCTTCCGGAGCCACTCGGTAAACGCCCGGACGGAGTGGTCACAGTAGCAGACCATGTTCTCCTGCGTCGGCTCCCGCAGGATGCCGCAGGTGAGCTCCGGCTCGTTCCACAGATCCCAGCACAGCAGCGCCGGATGGGACGCATAGCGGCGGGCCGCCTCCTCCGTAAAGCGGCGGCGGATCTCCCGCCCCTCGGGATGGTGGAGACACGGTCCGGGGGCCCCGCCGATCTGACGGCAGGCCGTCGGCTGCGGCTGCACCACCCGGCCGTCCGCCGTCACCATCCGCGACTCCGGATACTCCCGGTAAAACCAGGCCGGCGCCACGTCGCAGATGAGGTTGAGAATCACCCGCAGCCCCCGCTCGGCGCACAGATCCATCAGCCGGTCAATATCGGAAAAATCGAATGTGTCGCGGCGCGGCATATTCCAGCGCCACTGCACCCATAGCTTGACCGTGTCAAAGCCCTGATCGCGAAACGCGGTCAGATCCGCCTCCCAGCAGTCGGGAGTCGGGGTCGGAGCCCGGTAATACTGCGCTCCGAAGGGCATGTAATTCAGTTCCTTCATACGGCATCCATCCTTTTTGCGGGTTGTTCTGCGCAAGCGGTCAGCCGCTCGGCCAGCCGGTTAAACTCCCAGAGCTCCGTATCCGGCTCCGTACAGGGGCCGCAGCGCTGCGGGAAGGGCGACATGTTGACCAGCAGCCACTGATCCGGCTGCAGCGGGCTGTCGAGCAGCGCCTGCTCCATCGCATCCAGTATGCGGCAGGCCCGGTGATCGGTCATCTGCCGGTTGACATAGGCCTCCTTACCGACATCCAGAAAGTAGCCCGTCCGGATGCCCTTCTGCTTCAGCAGGGCCTCCACGGCCGCGATCCGCCCGAAGTCATAGGCAAACTGCCCGTCACGCCCGATGCAGGTACCGCAGTTCAGCTCCGTATCGGCGCGGATGCTGTCCATGTCGTTGAAATAGTGGTAATGGTCCAGCGTCAGGTGATACTGTGCCATCTCATGCAGCAGCATTTCCAGATACTCCCCGAACGAGATCTTCAGCCACTCCAGGTCGCTGACATACCGGTCCGGATCGATTTCAAAGTAACGCAGCGCCTCAAAGCAGCCGAAGGCCGTCTGCGGCAGCAGCCGGTGCATTTCGTCAAAATAGGCCGCCTGCTGACTGATCAAATACCGCAGCAGCCGCTTGGAGCTGCCGCCCGGGAGCTGCGGCGTATGCAGCATATATTCCATATTTGAGAAAATGGCGTGCTCGGTGGTGATATAGTCGATCCGGCCGCCGTGCCGCACCCAGCGCTCCAGCCCGATCTCCCATTCAAAATGGGCATATTTCCGCCCCCAGCCCGCGGCCACGTCGCTCTCCTCCACCGGCCGGAGTCCCCCGGTCTCAAACGCCACCTTTTTCCCGTGCTTCTGCACAAACCGGATCAGCGCATCCAGCTGCTCGTCGGTCACACGCAGCGTCTCCTCCTGCCCGTAGGCCGTCACCACCCGGAATCCCGGAAAGGTGTTCAGATACAGCCGGATAACATCCGTTTTCGGCAGCAGCTCTCCCCACGCCTCCTCCGACGTCAGGCACTCCAGCCACTCCCGCCGCATGTTGTTGGGCTTGCGGTTGCCGACCACCCATTTCCCGGAGACAATCTCCCGGTCAAACGGCATAAGTCCTGTCCAGATTTCCATTGTCAACCCCCCTGTTCCCGTTCCGGAGATACGCCGTCCGTCTGTTCCCGGCCCCCCGCGGCTTCGCTGCATTCCAGCCGATAGCGCGAGGGACTGACCCCGACATAGCGCTTGAACATCAGGCTGAAATAGTTTTGATCGGTATATCCCACCCTGAGCCCGATGGCACTCACGGTCAGAGTAGAATGCTCCAGCAATTCCTTGGCGGTCTCCATACGCTTTCGGATGACGTAATTGATCATGGAATTGCCGATTTCCTGCTTGAACACATGGGACAGATAGTCCTTGCTGACATAGAAGCGGCCGGCAATATCGCTCAGGTTGAGATCCTCCACATAATTTTCGTCCAAAAAGGCCTTCACGCGCGGAATCAGCGCATCCCCGCTGTCTTTGGTGTCTCCCGCCCGCACGGCGGAGAAGCAGATACGGCACAGCGTAATCACAATATCCTCGCAGCAGCAGCTGCACATCCTCTCCGAGCCGAGCACGGGATTAGAGGCCTCCTGCAGCAGCTGCGCCAGCTTGCGCTCCACATGCGATTGGTAGGAATGCAGAAGAATGGCCGGGCTTTTCTGCCGCTCCCGCATGTCCGCCGCCGCCTGCGTCAGACAGCTGCAGTCCTGCACGCCAATCAGCACCAGCCGCAGCGCCTGTCCGGGCGCGTGGTTGTATTCCGCATGCCGCAGCTCGGGGGGATAATACAGCGCCATTCCCCGGTTCAGCGTCAGCTTTTCCTCTCCGAACAGCGTATCCGCCGTTCCCTCCGCCACGTACAGAATTTCTCCGAAGGGATGCGCATGCGGATTGCTGCGCACCCGATCGGAGGAATCGTACTCGGCCACATACAGCAGAGACGGCGAAAACGTATATCCCTTTTCCCGCTCGCTCAGCGACTCTCCGAGCTGCGCATAATAATAGATGTTCTGTATCTCCGCCGCCTCCGTTTCCTTACGCTTCCTCTGTCGCCTTCACCCGGTAAAAGGCCAGCATGGGAAGCCGTGTCAGCATATCCATGGGGGCATTCTGCATGGCGTCCATGCGCCACATGCCGCTGACGCAAAGCTCCCCCTCCGGCACGCGCCCGAGAGAAAGCCGCAGCTCCGCCCCCGCCGGGGTCACACCGTCCACCGGGATCTCTCCCGCCGCGTCCGTCACGGTAAATGTCCCCGGCTCAAACACCCCGTCGATTGTCCCTATGCCTCCGGGCGTATGGTCAAACCGCAGCAACAGCTCCCCGCTGCGGCGGCCGTATACCGCCTGCGTCAGGTTGGGGCAGAACCCGTCCCCGCGCCCCAGCCGCACGCTCTCCGCCAGCTGCGCCGCCCGCATTCCGATCACCACGTTGGAGGAGGCGCAGTTGTGCACGGCATCGGACAGCGGCAGATTCAGCGTTGACAGCACATACACCCCGGGCAGCTCCGTCGCCGCCCGGCGCTGCGCCTCCCGGACAAGCCCCCAGCCGCGGTCCTGTCCGTCATCCCCATGCACCAGCGCATGGTTCAGCTGCATGGTCAGAATCGGTAGCTCCGGCACGCCCAGCGCCTCGCGCACCGCCGGCACAAACCGGCAAAAGCGCTCAAAATACGTCGGCCCTGACACCTCGTTGGCATCGTTGCAGCCCTGATACCACAGCATCCCGCACGGCACCGTGCCGGACAGCCGCACAACCTCCTTCATATTTTCAAACAGCGTCCCGCCCGGCAGCCAGGAATCCAGCGCCGAGCCTCCGAGCGCACAGGGGATAAACCCGATCGGCCTGTGCCGCATCCGCTGCAGCTCCCGCCCGAAGGTCAGCCAGGGAGAGGTGTGCCCGCCCCCGATCTCCGTGTTCACAGGATGCAGCGAGTCGGTGGAATCGCTGAACGGGTGCGACGCCAGCGTCCAGCAGCCGTTGCTGCGCAGCATATGGACACCGACCTCCGGCGGATCGTTGGCCGGCCCCTCGCCGTAGCCCACGGCATTGGACTGCCCCGCAATCAGAAAGACATCGCCCACGCCGACATGGAATACCAGGTCGCCGCGCACATGGATTTCTCCGCCGGACTCCTGCCGCAGCATCAGCGCCGTCTCGATCCGGTACAACTCTCCGGCCGGCACCGCGCCGAACACATAATGCCAGCCCCGCTCTCCCGTTTTCTCCGCCTCGGTCCAGCTCCGCACACAGCGGTTGGTGCGCTCCTCCATCAGCCGCACCAGAATGCGGCATTCCCCGGTGCAGTGCATTTCGAGCCCCGCCCATACGTCATTGGACTCCGGCTTTCCCTCATAGTGCCATACACCGCCGACCGGAATATCCGCCGCCCCGTTTTGCTGCTGATAGATCTGCCAATCGCGGGCTCCCTCTTGAATCAGCACTCCGAATTTCATGACAATCCCTCTCTATTTCTCCTGTGTTTTCAGCCGCAGCATCTGCAGAAACAGCCCAAGCTGGCTGTCCGGCGACTCCTCGGTCGGTCCGATGGCCCGCGGGTAGGGCTGCCACCGCTGGAAGATCAGATAGTCCGCATTGCCCCCGGCCTGCAGATAGCCGCGGAAATACCGCAGCGTGTTCCGCTCGGCCGAGCGGCAGGCTTCGGCCTCATCCTCCGCCGCACGGTTGATGACAAAATGATCCTCGAACGCATTCGCCGCGATAAAGCCGCTGGCAAGCCCGTACCGGCGGCACAGTGCCTCCACCGCTAAAATCCGACCGAAATCCGGTGTTCCGGAGGCCTCATCGCCGTCCGTCAGTGCAAATTCCATTCCGTAGTCGATGTGGAAATGATCCAGCGGCACATCCGCCTCGGCCGCCGCCTGCCGGTACTCCTCAAAATAGGTCTCAATGTCCAGCCGCGTGAGCGTCGGATCCACCGCCTCATATTGCCGCCCGGAAAGACCGCGCACCCAAAAGAAGCCGAGTGACTCGATGGACCCGCACTTTACCTCCGGGAGATAGGTACGCATCCGCCGGAAATAGGCCATCTGCTGCAGCATCTGCTGATAGCGCGGCAGGGACAGGGCGTGCGACCGCCCCGTCATGTATTCCGCCAGAGCGTGATCCGTCGTGATATAGTCCACGCGCCCGCCCTGCTTCAAAAAACGCTCCAGATAGCGCCATTCCATCTCCGCCGAGCGGACACCGATTTCCTGCTCCGGACACTGTCCCACCGTCATGCGGCAGCCGCCGAGCTCCACCGCCACCTGCAGCCGCTGCTCCCGTATCATCCGTGCGAGACGCCCCAGCTCCTCCTCCGAAAACTTGCCCAACGCCTCGATATACAGCTTCCACACCCCGGTATGCTGCCGCAGCACCGGCCAACGCCGCACATCCTCCGCCGTCGGCACATAATCCGCCTTCAGTCTTCCGTTTTGGGTGGGGTCCATCGGCTGGGGACACAGCCATATTGCTTCATCCATAAACTCTGATTTCTTCCTTTCCGCCCTGCGGTCCTCGTTTCCGCCGCCCGGACGCCTCTGCGCTCCGGACAGCCCCGGTCTACCGTCCCGGGAAATACGGGCTCTCGACAATCTGCCGGAACAACCCCATGCAGGTATCCGGCTCTTCCTCGCTGCCCACCCGGTCGGGATAGGGCTGCCAGCGCTGCAGCACCAGGTAATTGCAGTGTCCGCCCGCCTTCCGGTATCCTTCAAAATACTGCACGGCGCGCGTGACCGCCGAATGCGCGGCCGCCTCCTTGTCCTTCACCACGGCATTCGGGGAAAAGCCCTTGTGGAACGTGTTGGTGGCAATCAGCCCCACATAAATTCCGTGCGACTGGCAGTAGTCCTCCGCCGCCAGCAGGCGGCCGTAATCGCCGTCGTATTCGATCTCCGCCAGATTGAAATCCAGCTCGAAATGCGAAAGCCGCACCCCGTGCCGCTCTCCGACGCTCTGCATCGTATCGATATATTCCTCAAAATCCAGCCGGTCCAGCGTGCTGTCCGTCGCCTGATACTGCCGCTCCGCTCCCTGAATCCAGAAAAACCCCATCGCCTCGATAGCCCCGACCTTCAGGTTGGGCATGTAGTCCAGCATATAGCGGAAATACAGCATCTGCTGCTCCGCCAGCTCGGAGAGCGTCATGCTCTTGCGCGACTCGATCCGCCCGGTGGCATACTGCGCCATCGATCCGTCGGTCGTGATGTAATCGATCCGTCCGCCGGCACGGATGAAGGAGAACAGGCACAAAAACTCCTTTTTGGCCGCATTTTCGCCCATCTGATCGTTCGGGGCATTCTCATCACACACCCGGATGCCGCCGACCTCCACCTCGACCATCAGATCGTTTTCCCGCACAAAATCCGCAATTTTGCGCAGATTCCCCACCGAGGTGGTGGCAATCTGCTGAATAAACAGCTTGAGCCCGACCGCGTGCTCAAACACCTTCGGCCACCGGGACTTGTCGGTAATCACCTCAATAAACTCCGCCATGGTCGTGTTGTTTTCAAGCGACTTCGGACAGACCCACACCTTATCCGAGGTGCCGTTGTCCAAATCCCACGTATACGGCTCAAACACAAACGCCGTCTGCTCCGCCGCAGTGCTCGCCGTGGTTCCCGTGGTCACCGCCGTGCTCTCCGTCGTTGCCGTCCCCGCGGAGCTCTCCTCCCCGGTCTGACCGGGCGTGCACCCGGTCAGAAGCAGTCCCGCCGCAAGCAGGGCGGCCGCACATCGTGTACTCCATGCTCTCCGCACTGTGCATTCTCCTTTCTCAGACTCCCGTCAGCCAAACACCTTCGGCTCCTGTGGGAAATAGGGGCTCTCGATCAGGCTTTTGAAAATCCCCATGCTGGTATACGGATCCTCCTCCGGCCCCATGGCATCCGGATACGGCTGCCAGCGCTGCAGCACCAGATAATTGCTGTGTCCGCCCGCCTGCATATATCCCTCAAACAGGGTCAGCGCCCGCTCAGCCGCCGATTGGTTGGCCTTGGGAATCAGGTTTTCCGGAACGGTCTTGCCGGATTTGTGGAACGAGTTGGCGGCGAACATTCCCACCGCCACTCCGTTTTTCTGGCAAAAGCTCTCCGTCGCCAGCAGACGGCCGTAATCGCCGTCGTGATCCACCTCCGCCAGATTGAAATCCAGCTCAAAATGCGTAAACGGCACCCGATACTCCTCCGCCAGGCGGAGCATCAGCGTCAGATAATCCTCAAAATTCACCGGACGCGTCAGCGTGGGATCGGTCGCCTCATACTGGCGCTCCTCCCCCAGAATCCGGTAAAATCCGAGTCCCTCCGTCGCCCCGCAGCGCAGATTCGGAAACCACTCCAGCATGTACTGATAGTAGATCATCTGCTGCCGGGCCAGATCCTCCAGCGACATATCCTGCCGCTCGGTTTTCCGCCCCGTGGCATACTGCAGCAGCGCCCCGTCCGTCGTCAGATAATCGATCCGTCCGCCCGCCTCCGCAAAGCGCCTGAGAAACCGAATCTCATCCTGCGCGGCGGCATACAGCCCCATCTGGTCGTTCGGAACATTCTCCGGTGCCATCCGGATGCCGCCCACCTCGACCTCGATCAGCAGGTTGTGCTCGCGGACAAAATCCGCCAGCGTCCGCATATCCTCCTCGCTCATCTGCGCCAGCTGCGCCACAAACAGCTTCAGCCCGCAGGTCTTGGCATACACGGTATCCCACTGGGAAATATCCGTAATCAGCGAGAGATACTCCTTTTTGTAGCCCCCGCGGTCACCGATGCACTTGGGCAGCACCCACACGCGGTCCGACATCCGGTCCAGCGCATAATCCGTCGCCCCCTCAAAGCGGTACACCGCATGCACCGTCCCGTCCATGCCCGTCACCGTCTCGCCCGCCGTCCCGTCGGATACGGACGAAGCGGGGCCGGACGCATCCGACACGCCGGATTCCGCCGGGTCCCCCGCGCAGCCGCACAGCATCCCGAGCAGCCAGGCCGCCGTCAGCAGCCATCCGATTCTTCGTGTTTTTCTCATGGTTTACTCTCCCTTTCGCGGAAAATACGCACTGTCGATGATGGCCTTGAAAATTCCCATATTGGAAAGCGGCTCCGTCTCGCCTCCGACCGCAATCGGATACGGCTGCCAGCGCTGCAGCACCAGATAGTCGGCGCTGCCGCCCGCCTGCATGTACCCCTCAAAATACCGCAGCGTCCGCTCGGCCGCCGAGGCCGAGGCCTTCGCCACATCGTCGCCCGTTACCGCAGCATTCGGGTAGTGGAAGGCATTGGCCGCCACAAAGCCCGTCTGCAGCCCCTGCGCGCGGCACAGCGCCTCCACCGCCAGGATACGGCCGTAGCCCCCGTCGTATTCGACATCGTGCATGCCGAAATCGATGTGGAAATGGTCAATCGGGACACCGTATTCCGCGGCAATCCGGGTATATTCCGCCAGATAGGTCTCAAAATCCACCCGATCCAGCGCCCCGTCCGTGGCCTGATACTGCCGGTCGCCGTTCACCCAGAAATAGCCGAGCGACTCGATGGCCCCGCATTTCACCTGCGGAAACCACTCCCGGATGTACCGGAAATACAGCATCTGCTGCTCCGCGAGCTTCTGCAGCGTCATCTCCGGGCGACTTTTGTCCCGTCCCGTCATCAGATCCGCCAGTGCGTGATCCGTCGTGATATAGTCAATCCGCCCGCCGACGCTGACAAACTTATACAGCATCATCAGTTCATTGTCGCGGGAGGCCGTAATTCCCATTTCATCGTCCGGCGTGTCCGCCGAGGCCATCCGGATCCCGCCGACCTCTACCGCGACCGCCAGCTTCTGTTCGCGTACAAAATCCGCAATCCGGCGCAGCTCCCCCTTGGAGGCCATGGCCAGATACTGAATGTACAGCTTCAGCACCTTCGTCTGCCGAAGCACCGTCGGCCACGCCGACGGATCCGTCACCGTCCCCGCAAAGGACGGAATCAGGGTGTTCTGACTGAGCGGATTCGGAGCCACCCATACAAACGGCGAGACTCCCTCCCCCTCGTCCTCCCATACGATCGGGTCAAAGGAAAACACCTCATGGCCCGGTGCCTCCTGTGAGGCGGAGGTTGCCGCGAAAGATGTCTCCGTTCCGCGGCTTCCCTCCGTCGGCCCTGCGGGGGACGGCTCCGGCCGTGGGGCCGGAGCCGCACAGCCGCCGAGCAGCAATCCTGTGCATATACATAGTATCATACCTAACTTCCCTGTCAAGCGGTGTGCCCCCTTTACGGTTTCCGGAGTCATCCTTCCTCGGACAGCGTCCGGATCATCAGCTGTGCATAGGCCCGTGCCAGAAAATCGTTGCAGTGGTTGATGTTGTTGCCGGTCATATCGCGGAAATTCTTTTTGGTCATCAGGAACTCGTGCAGCGTGGTCATATCGGCCACCACCACGCCGTCCCCCGCCATACGGTTCAAAACCTTGAGGTAGGAGGGAAACTTCTCTCCCTGAAAAATCTTCGCCTCCGGGTTGGAGCGCATCGAGGCCACCAGCACGAATTCGCAGGCGGGATTCACCTCACGCACGGCGTTCATCATGTTCTGCAGATACCCCTGATAGACAAGCGCCGAGGTCTGCGCCGTCGCGTCGTTCATTCCGAAGGCCAGTACCACCAGATCGGGCGTATAGGGACAAACCAGGGTTTTCACCTGCTCGGAGCCCCACCGGGAATCCGTGCCTCCCACCGCCTCATTGTGCATGACAATCTCCGCCTCGGGATACTTCCCGCACAGGGACTCGGTCACCATGTCGGCCCAGATGGGCGCCTGCGGAGGCGCACCGATCAGCGCGGTGGAGTTGCCGCCGGCGCAGATGCTGTCTCCGAAAAAGACCAGGTTCAGCGTCTCCCCGTTTTTCAGCCTGCTCAGCGTCCGCGGCAGGCGCGCCCCCTGCGCCTCCGGCACCGGCCCGTCCCAGCTTCCGCTGTGCGTATAGGTCACGGCAATCTGCTGCCGGTGGAAATAATCCCCCTCGGAGAAGTAGACGTAGCCGCCCTCGGTTCCCTCAAAGCAGTGTCCCTCGATCGCCTCCGTCAGGTAAAGCGCCTCACGCGCCAGCACCTTGATGCGGCTTCCCTCCGGAATCACTAGCTTTCCGTCCTCCACCGTGTAATCCTGTCCCTCGGTGTAGGCCATCGTCAGTTCGGCGTTGTACACCGACTCCACACTGTCGATCGGATACAGCAGCGCCATCGGCGCCACGTGTCCGTCGGCCTCCCGCATGGGCAGCACCGACTCGTTATACACCGTGCTGCCTTCCCAATAATAAGCGGTATACGTATCCAATGAATATCCGTTCCTTTCCTCCGGCTGCGTCGCGGCGGTCCCCGTCGCGGCCCCTCCGGAGGGGCCCGTGGTGGCCGTCAGGCTACCCCCTCCCCCGCATGAGAAGGGGTTTCGCCGCCTCCCGCGCATCCTCCGAGGAGCAGTGCTCCGCACAGGATCGCCGCAAGGCTCTGAATTTTCCGCATAAAATATCCTCACTCTCCGCAGGCAAAGCCGTCCGGTGAGCACCGCTCCCGGGAAGGAAGCGGTGCCCCCGTCTGCCCTGCCGCATCTCCGGCCATACGGTCGTATGGCTGTCATCTTCGACCGGCCGTTACTTGCCGGCGCCCTTTTTCTTTCGGTAATACAGGAAATACCAGGCTGCGGCCCCGCCGCCGAGCACCAATACCGCGGCGACGATCACCACCGGCACGACCCAGCCGTTTCCGCCATCCGACGGCACCTCAGCGGCCGTCGTGCTGCCGGAGGCCACGGTGGTTCCGCCCGTTTTCGTGGTCGAGGTCGTCTTTTGCGTGGTCTGGGTGCTCTGTGTCGTCTGGGTGGTGGGAGCCGTCGTCGTTACGTGGGGAACCTCCGGGCCGCCCGCCATAAATTCCAGATCCGGACCGAGCGGCGTATTCTCCATCAGGTACGAATGGATGGCCACACGGCCGGGGGCCGTAATGGCCGGGCCGCCGCACAGCTCCTCGTCTCCGTCGTCCGTGAAGTCGATATAGCTCACGCCGTCCACATACACCACGATGCGCACGGCGCTGTCGCTGACGTTTTCCGTCTCGATCTCGACCAGATGTGCCTCACCGTCGTCAAACAGCAGCGGGATGGCCGGGGACATATCCGTCTGCTGCGAGTTGCCCTCCTTCCACGCCGCCAGATGCATGGCGCCGTCTCCGTCGAACATCAGCGCATACTTGCTCAGCGCCGCATCGTAAAAGGCCACGCTGCCGGAATCCCCCTTGCTGCCGCTCACACGGAACAGTAGCACCGTCCAGCCGGGATTGCGGTTGATTTTCAGGCGGAACCGCAGGGTACCCTCACCGAACAGCGAGTAATCCCCGGCGTAATTGTAGTACGCCATCACACCGCCCGCCGTCTTGCCGGTCAGGTGCAGCGTCCCGTCCGTCAGGGAGGCGTTCTCGCTCTCCCCCTGCATCAGCCATTCCAGCCGCAGGATGTCCTTGAAATCCCCCGTCATCGTTCCCTCAAACGGCTTGGTCGGCCGGGTCACCGTCGGCGCCGTGTCTCCGGCCCCGGACAGCGACACCATCGAGCCGTCGCTGCCGTTGGTCTGATAGACATGCAGGCCGACGCGTCCGGGCTCGGTGATGGCCGGGCCGCCCTGCATGCTGCCGCCCTGATCCACCACATCAAACTGCTGCTTGCCGTCTACGGATACCGTGATCCGCAGGGAGGACCCGTTCACCGTCTCCGTCGTGATCTCCACAAGGTGATCCTTGTGATCCGCAAAAAGCCCGCTGACCGGCGTGGTCAGGTGCGTCAGCGAACCGCCCATCTTCCATGCGCTGACCGTCGTCTGTCCGTTGCCGTCGATGAACAGCGCATATTTCGAGCAGTCCGCACTGAAGAACTCCGCACAGTCCCGGGTATCCCCGTCCGTAATGCGGAACATCAGCGCCGTCCAGCCGATATTCTGCGTGACGCGGAGATTCATGCGGATCGTGCCGTCTCCGAGGATTCCGGCGGTCTCGGTGGCCGGATACCCGGCCACCGCTCCGCCTGACTGATCACTGCTGCACACCACATATTCATCGGTCACCGCCGCCGCTTCATCGCCGCGGAAAATCGACCATTTCACCGAACGCAGCAGCGTCCCGAGATCGGTCGTTCCCGCCGCGGATACCGTTCCTCCGGCGCTCAGCGCAGCCGTCAGCAAAAGCAGCATGACAAGCAGCATACTGATAGATTTTTTCATGCTCATACTCCGTTTCTCTCCGTCGGTGTGCACCCGAAACCGTGTCTCAGGCGCCGAGTTGTCTGCGGCGCACCAGCACCGCCGCTGCGGCCGCGGCCGCCAGGGCCATCGCTGCCGCCGCCATCGGGAAGGCCGAGCCGGCATCCGGAGCCTCGGCCGCCGCATCCGCAATGGTCATGGTATACGCCTTGTTCTGCTCGGAATACTCATGCACGGCAAAGCCCGTGTTGTCCGCCCCCGTGAAGGTGTTGTCCTTATCCGTCCAGGTCACCGTCTTGCCGTCGATGGTCAGCGTGATGACCACGCCGTTTTCGCTGTCGGTCAGCGTGACCTCCACCGCATGATCCTTGCCGTCATTCAGGTGCAGACCGTCCATGGTCACCTTTGCATTGGCTCCGATGGCAATGTGTGCGTTCGTCTTATCCAGCCAGATCGCGTATCCCTTGCCGTCCTGCAGGCTGACACGTCCCGCCTCGGCATTCGGCACACGGAACAGCAGCGCCGTCCATCCGGCCGCGCCCTTGTCGCCGTAGTTCACCGTAAACGCCATCTTCTTGCCGGACTCCGTGAACACGCCGCGGTATCCCGCAAATACATCCGTCCTGCCGTTCAGCGTCAGTTTTCCGTCCGTCGGCACCTGCGCGCCGTCCTCCACATACCAGTGCTCGGCATCCGCTCCGGCCGCCGCCAGCGTCAGTTTCGCCGGCTCCGGATCGGCCGCGCGCGGCTTCAGCGTCACGGTGTAGCTCGCATCCGCATGATCGTTGCAGTCCCAGAATGCAAAGCCGGTGTGATCCTCCCCCGTGAAGGTGTTGTCCTTATCCGTCCAGGAAAGCGTCTTGCCGTCCACCACGACCTCGATTTTGACACCCTCCGCCGTATCCGTCATCGTCACGTCGAGGGTGTGATCCTTGCCGTCGCAGAAATCAAAGCCGTTTTCCAGCGCCATGACGTCGTTGTTGTCCTGGCGGCACAGCCGGGCCTCGTTCTTATCCAGCCAGACCGAATAGCCCTTGTCGCGCTCCCACAGTCCGGGCGCCATCGTCCGGGCGTTCGGCATACGGAAGGTAAATGCCGTCCAGCCGTTGTTCGCGCCGCGCTCCCCGAGATTGACGGTGTAGCGGAGCGTCTCGCCGGAGCGGATATACTCGCCGCGGTACAGCGCCGCGCTCGCACCCGGCTGCGGCACGGACGGGGCCGTCAGCGTTCCGTCCTCGGACACCGTAACACCGGGTGTCACTGCCCAGCCGCTCGGCAGCGGATTCTCCGGCTCCTCCGGCTCTCCGGGATCGACAGGCTCCGGCTCCTTGCCGCTCAGCGTCAGCGTGTAGCCGCCCTTCCCCGTATTTTCATGCATCGCAAAGCCGACGTGCTCCCCGTCCGTATACGTATTGTCCGCGTCCGTCCAGGAGAACGACTTGCCGTCAATGGTCACATCCATCCGGACACCCGCCTCGGTGTCGGTAATCGTCACGGAAATCTCGTGATCCTTGCCGTCGTTCAGGTTCAGCCCCTGGAGGACCGCCTTTTGATCGGACACTCCCATGGCAATGTACGCATTGGTCTTATCCAGCCAGAGGATGTAGCCGTTGTCCCGACTGTTCGCGAACAGATTCGGCACCGCATTGCTCCGGGTGGAGGAGCGGAAGAACAGGCACGTCCAGGCATCATCCGCCGCCTTGCTGCCGTAATTCAGCACGAACTGCATGGCCTCTCCGCTTTTGACGAAGCTGCCGTGATAGGCCGCGAACGCATTGGCTCCGGGACGTTCGTCGATTTGAATCTTCAATCCGCCCCCAGTCAGCGAGGCCTTCGCATCGTTTTGCTCCAAGAACCAGTTTTTCGTGTCGGCCGCGGCAATGCCTAAGGCCGACTGCGGCGTTTCTGCCGACACGACCGGCAGCGAGACCGCCGCCGAAACCGCCAGCAGCACAACCGCACTCAGGGTTGCCAAGAACTTGCGCATGGTTTTCATACAGTTTCCTCCTTGAAAATTTATTCCACTATACCCGTCCGCTCAATGCCCTGCATAAAGCGGCGTTGGACAATAAAATATAGGATCAGCAGCGGCAGCGTCGCCAGTGCCGTCCCCGCCATCACCACACCGTCGGTAAACACGGTTTTCATGGTAATGGCCGCCTCCGAGGCTCCGTTGGAAATCATGGAAAGATAATCGTACATCTGCGGCAGCATCTGAGGCAGCAGCATCTTCTTATAGCTGCTCAGATAGACGTTCGGCTCAAAATAATCGTGCCAGTGCCATACCACCGAGAGCACCGTGCAGACCAGCGTCGTAGCGCCGCCGGTCGGAAACACAATCTGCCA
>URYX01000016.1 GCA_900552225.1 uncultured Oscillospiraceae bacterium
TGCCTGCACAGACCGAGGTGCGGGCGGAGGGCACGGCGTTTTCCGCCTACACGGGCGAGCAGCCGCAGCTGTTTTCGCAGGACGGCCGGGACGGTGTGATCACCGGGGCGGAGGGCAGCGTCACCTGGACGCTTACCGTCCCCGAAACCGGACTCTATGACGTGGAAATCACCTATTACCCGCTGGAGGGCTACGGCGATACCGTGGAGCGGGCGCTGCTGGTGGACGGGGAGTCCCCCTATCCCGAGGCGCGCGACCTGCTGTTTTCGCGCTGTTTTGAGGACGAGGGCGACAAGGTCTATTCCTCCTCCGGCAACGAATACCGCCGCACGCAGCGGGAGGTATACGGCTGGTACCGGACGGCACTGCGCAGCGGCTACGGCTACAACGACGACGCGCTGCGGCTGTACCTGACCGCGGGGGAGCATACGCTCACGCTGGAGGGAACGGCCGAGCCGATGGCGGTCGGTGAGCTGCGCCTGTTCGCGCGTGAGCAGACACCGACCTACGCCGAGGCGCAGGAGCGCTATGCGGCTCAGGGACTGAGCATCGGCCGCGGACAGACGGTCCGGGAGGCGGAGGACGCCTCCCTCAAATCGGCGGCCACGCTGTTTGCCATCGAGGACCGCAGCTCCCCGGCGGACAGCCCCTATGACTCCTTTCGGATCCTGCTCAACACCATCGGCTCCAGCAACTGGAAATATAAGGGGCAGTGGATCGAATGGACGGTGGAGGCCCCGGAGGAGGGGCTCTACACGCTCTCCATCCGTACCAAGCAGGACTTCGTCTCGGGCGCCAGCGCCGTGCGGCGGCTGTATGTCAACGGCGAGGTGCCGTTTGAGGAGGCCTCCTCCTTCCGCATCCCCTTCGGGCTGCGCTGGACAATGTACACCTTCGGGGACGGGGAGGAGCCCTACCTGTTCCATCTGAAAAAGGGCACTAATACGGTGCGCCTCGAGGTGGTGTCCGGCGAGCTGGCCCCGATTCTCGAAGCAGTCTCCGAAACGGTGCGGGAGCTGACGGCCCTGTACCGCCGGATCACCGCCATTACCGGTACCATGCCCGACGCTCTCCGCGATTACCATCTGGAGACCGCCATCCCGGATATGCTGCCGACCTTCCGGCAGGCCGTGGCCGATCTGGAGGCCGCCAATGCCCGCCTGGAGGCTCTGAGCGGCCGCAAGGGCGAGCAGTCTGCCTACATCGATCAGATGCTGGTGATTTTAAACGCCATGCTCAAGCGGAAGGACACGATCCCCGAGCAGATGTCCACCTTCAGCGACCGGATCAACGCGCTGTCCTCCTGGATTGCCTCGGCCTCCGAGGTGCCGCTGCTGTTGGATTACTGGGTGGTCTCCTCCCCCGAGGAGCCGCTGCCCCGGGCGGAGGCCGGCTTCTTCGCCCGCCTGTGGTCGGGCCTCCGCGATTTTGTGGCCTCCTTTTTGGTGGATTACAGCGTCGTGGAGAGCACCGATGAGAGCATCGTGTCGGATAAGGAGATTACCCTGTGGCTGGCCGGCAACTCCGGCCGCGATCAGGCGGCCATTCTGCGCGATCTGTCGGATAACGAATTCACCCGCTATAACGGAATCCGCCTGAACATCCGCCTCGTCAACATGGGCGTGCTGTGGCAGGCG
Organism: uncultured Oscillospiraceae bacterium; assembly: GCA_900552225.1. Taxonomy (GTDB): domain Bacteria; phylum Bacillota; class Clostridia; order Oscillospirales; family Acutalibacteraceae; genus UMGS1487. Next base: position 1,638 of record URYX01000016.1, read on the forward strand.
GTTGCCAGCGGCACGGGGCCGGATCTGGCCATCCTGCAGGGACAGGCCCAGCCGCTCAATTACGGCGTGCGTCAGGCGCTGTACGATCTCGGGCAGTTTGAGGACGCGGAGGAAATCTGCGGACGCTTTGCGGAAAGCGCGGTTACGCCCTTCCGGCTCGGAGACAGCCTGTACGGCCTGCCGGAGCAGCAGGTGTTCCTGATGATGTTCTGCCGGCGCGATATTCTGGACGGGATGAACCTTTCTTATCCGCAGACGTGGGAGGAGCTGTACGCGCTGATTCCCGCGCTGCAGGAGGAGGGCATGGAGATCGGCCTGCCGCAGCCGACCACCGTACAGTCGGGCAGCGATTCGACCGCCCTCAACCCCCTGTATACGGCGCTGCTGCTGCAGCGCGGCGCCTCGGTCTATGACGCGCAGAACCGTCTGTGCGTGCTGGACAGCCTGGAGGCCGTCAACTGCTTCGTGGAGTGGTCGGAGTATTACACAAAGTATAATTTTACCAAATCCTACAGTGCGGTCAATCGGTTCCGTACCGGCACCATGCCGATTGTGATTGCGGATTATACCTTCTATAATTCCCTGGTGCTGGCCGCGCCGGAAATCGACAGCGACTGGGACATGGTGCCGATCCCCGGCATCCGTCAGGCGGACGGAACCGTTGCCCGCGACGAGTCCTCGTCGGGCTCGGCCTGCATGATCTTTGCCAACGCACGTGACGTGGAATCCTCCTGGGAGTTTCTGAAGTGGTGGACCTCCGCGGACGCACAGGTGGCTTACGGCCGGGAGCTCGAGGCCATTCAGGGCGCCTCCGCCCGCTGGCCGACCGCCAATCTGGAGGCCATGCAGCGCCTCGGCTGGTCGCCGGCCGCCGCCCGCGCCCTTCGGGAGCAGTGGCAGTACGTGCGCGGCATCCCGGAGGTGCCGGGCGGCTACTATGTGGGACGCAGCATCTCCAATGCGATCAAATCGGTCGTCAACATGGGCAAGCCCGCCCGTGAGACGATTCTCGACACGGTCGAGGAGATCAACCGGGAGATTTTGGACAAACGACAGGAATTCGGTTTGGAGTGATTATGAGGATGCAAGCAAAACGGCCCTTCCGGGAACGGTTTCGTCAGCAGTGCTCGCTCGCGTGGCAGAACCGCTCCGGCTATGTACTGATGGCACCGTACATGCTGATTTTTTTCGTGTTTACGGTGTTTCCCGTGCTGATGACGATTGCTCTGAGCTTTACGCAGTATAATATTCTGCAGTCTCCCGTGTTTGTCGGCCTGCGCAATTACCGGGAGCTGTTCGTGAACGACGAGGTATTCCGCATTGCCCTGCGCAACACGATTATCTTCGCCCTGATTACCGGCCCCGTCGGCTATCTGCTGTCCTTTTTCGCCTCATGGGCCATCAACGAATTCCGGCCGGTCATCCGCGGAATCCTGACCTTCATATTTTACATCCCGACCATTTCGGGCACGGTATATACCATTTGGTCGATCATTTTTTCGAGCGATATGTACGGCTACGTCAACAGCCTGCTGCTGCGTCTCGGCTTCATCACCGCCCCGATCGAATGGTTCAGCACGGATACCTACATTCTGCCGCTGATTATTTTGGTGCAGCTCTGGATGAGCATGGGCACCGGCTTTTTGGCCATGCGGGCCGGCACCGCCTCCGTTGATGTGCAGTATTACGAGGCGGCCGCCATCGACGGGGTCAAAAACCGTCTGCAGGAGGTCATCTATGTGACGGTGCCGCTGATGGCCCCTCACCTGATTACGGCGGCTGTGCTGCAGATTACGGCAATGTTCTCCAACGTCGGTGCGTCCATCGCGCTCGCCGGCTTCCCCAGCACGAATTATGCGGGCCATTTGATTATGACCCATCTGATGGACTATAACTCCTACCGGGTGGAGCGCGGCTATGCCTCCGCCATTTCGGTGGTGCTGTTTGTGATGATGATCACCATAAACCGTTTGGTGATGCGCGGCTTGCGGAAGGTGGGAACATGATGGAACGGGTCAGACACCGGCATCACGGCCGTCGGCTGCTTTCATCCGGCTCCCGCCGGAACCGAAAGACCTACGGCGACGTGCTGATGCTGCTTTTGATTGCACTGATGGCGCTGTTCAGCATTGTGCCGCTGATCATGTCGGTCAGCATGGCGCTCAAGCCGATTCACGAGCTGTTCTATTACCCGCCGAAGATTTTCGCGGAAAACCCGACACTCGATAACTTCCGTCTGCTGTTCAACCTGATGCAGAGCACGCGGGTCTCCTTCTCGCGCTATGTATTCAACACGCTGTTCATCACGGTGACCGTAACGGTGGGGCACGTGTTCCTGGCCTCCATGGCGGCGTTTCCGCTCGCCAAGATGAAGATCCCGTTTGTCAAAACACTCAACAGCATCGTGCTGCTGTCGCTGATGTTCGTGCCGGCCGTCACCGATGTGGCCAATTACCTGACCGTCTCCTGGCTCGGCTGGCTCGATACCTACCGCGCCTCCATCGTTCCCGCTATGGGGGCCTCGCTCGGGCTGTTCATCATGCGCAATTACATGACCACCATCCCCGACACGCTGATCGAGGCGGCGCATATCGACGGCTGCTCCAACTACCGCCTGTACTGGCAGATCATTATGCCGATGTCCCGCCCCGCGTGGCTGACCGTGATCATCCTGACCTTCCAGCAGACCTGGAACCTGGATAACTCCAATTACGCCTATGCGGAAAGCCTCAAAACGCTGCCCTACGCCTTCAGCCAGATCACCAGCGGTTCTTTGATCCGCATGGGTGCGGCGCAGGCGGTCGGTGTGGTGATGCTGGTGCTGCCGGCCGTGGTCTTTATGGTGAATCAGACGCGCATTATCGATACGATGGCCACATCGGGCATCAAGGAGTAACGACAGGCAGACACAGCCGTCGGGAAATAATGCCCCTGTCGGCTGTGTCAAGGGAGGGAAACGTATTGAAAAGCCATTTCATATCGCTGACGGCGGCTCTGTGCGCCGTGCTGCTGTCCGCTCTTCCGGCGGCCGCCTCCGACCCGTATCGCTCCTATGCGTATTCGACCACGGACGAGGGGACGCTGGATGTGGCGGCCCCGCAGGCCTACCTGCCGGAGCGCGTGCTCACCGGTACGGAGCTCGGGGTGGCGCTGCGGAGCCCGGAGGATCTGCTGTTTGACGGCGAGGGCCGTCTGTACATTTGTGACACCGGTGCCTCGGCCATTCATATCTTCTCGCCGGAGCTCCGGCTGCTGCGCACGGTGACCGGCTTTAAAAACGGCGGCGCGGAGGACACCTTCTCCTCGCCCTACGGTATTTTCGTGGAGGCGGACGGAACGCTGTACGTGGCGGATTCCGGCAACGGCCGCGTCGTGGTGCTGGATCGGGAGGGCACGCTCGTGCGGACGGTGGAGCGGCCGGACTCGGATCTGCTGGCGGCGGATTTCCGGTTCATCCCCCAAAAGGTGCTGGTGGACTCCTCCGACCGCCTGTTTGTGCTCGGCAAAAACGTCAACGAGGGCATTTTGCAGTTTACGAAGGAGGGAAGCTTCCTCGGCTACTACGGCAGCAATACGGTGGTGGCCTCTCCGCTCACGCGCATCTGGAAGCAGATCATGACCGATGAGCAGACGGCCAAGCTGACGCAGTTCGTGCCGGTGGAATACCGGAATTTTTCGCTCGACTATAAGGGCTTCATCTACGCGGTGACCTCTGTAAAAAATGTCGGGGATCCGGTGCGGCGGCTCAATCTGTCGGGCGGCGACGTGCTGGCGCGCACACCGATTGACGGCAGCGCGCAGGTGGTCGGTGATGTGTCCTATCCCTACGCCGGCGTCACGGGCATTGTCGGGCCGTCGAGCTTTGTGGACATCACCTCGGATGACCTCGGCAACTACTTTATTCTGGACGATAAGCGCGGCCGCGTGTTTACCTACGACGACATGGGCAACCTGCTGTTCGTGTTCGGAACGCTCAGCGCGGCGCAGAGGGGAGCCTTTGCCTCTCCCTCCGCCATTACGTGGCACGACGGCAAGCTCTACGCCACGGACCGCGCCAATGCCGAGCTGCTGGTGTTTGCCCCGACGGAGTACGCCGGGCTTGTGCGTGAGGCCATGGCTCTGTATCTGCGGCAGGAATACACCGACAGCCTTGTGCGCTGGGAGGAAATCATCAAATGCAACAACAACTGCGACCTGGCCTACTATAAGGCGGGCTACTGCCTCTACCGCCTGCAGCGGTATGAGGAGGCCATGAAATATTTTAAGCTGATCAACGCCAAGGAGGCGTATGCCGATGCCTCCGATAAGCAGGGCCAGCTTTGGCTGAACGACCATTTTGACCGGTACGTGCTGTGGGCGGCGGTGGCCATCGTGCTGCTTCTTGCGCTGCGGTCGGCCGTAAAGCGCCTGCGCCGCCGTGCGGCGGCACGGAACGGAGAGTGAGCCTATGAAAACTGCATGGTATATTCTGCGTCATCCGGTCGAGGGCTTCTGGCGGATGAAATACGAATCGCTCGGCCGGCTCTCCCACGGGCTTGTGCTGCTGGCGCTGGCCGTGCTGGCGGAGATATTCAACCGGCAGGCGCGGGCCTTTATCTTCAACGATCAGTACAATGTGCCGCTCAGCCTGGCCAAGGAGATCGGACTGGTGCTGCTGCCGGTCGGGCTGTTCTGCCTGGCCAACTGGGCAATCACGACGCTGATGGACGGCAAGGGCACGATGAAGGACATCTTTTTGGTCACCTGCTATTCGCTGCTGCCGCTCATTCTGTTCTGGCTCGGGACACCCCTGATTTCGCATCTGCTGTCGCTCAACGATGCCGCCTACCTGCATCTGCTTGACGCGTTCGGGTACCTGTGGATGGGTCTGATGGTGTTCATCGGAATCCAGCAGGTGCATGAATACAGCTTCGGCCGGATGTTTTCCACCCTGCTGTTGACGCTTGTCAGTGCCCTGATCGTGGTCTTTATCGCACTGCTGTTTTTCAGCCTGCTGCAGGAGCTGTACGCGTTTTTATACAGTATCTACCGGGAACTGTCGCTGAGACTATAAGGGCGGTTGTGTGATACCGCGGCGAGGATAGAGGGAGAACCTATGAAACTGAGAACAACACGGATTCCGGCCGGGCTGACCGCGGTCCTGCTGGCGGGCGGCCTGCTGCTGACCGGCTGCTCCGGCGGCGGTACGCTGCAGACGCAGACGGCGGACAATGCCGACCTGACCCATGCGGTGACCGCGGGGACAGGCGAGGCGCTGACGACGTGCGGCCCCTTTTCGCTGTACCTGGAGGAGGGCATGGGTGTGCGCGTGACGGATGCCCGCATGGGCATCGCATGGGCCACCAACGGCCGGGAGCTGGACGGCTCGGCCTGCTCCGGTGAGCAGTTTACCCTGTCGTATTATACGGCCAACGCAGCCTATTCCGAAATGAACAGCTTCGACGACTGCGTCGGAAAGGGGCAGGCGGAGGCCTATTGGGAGGACGGCACGCTGTATGTGCTGTATCGCCTCGGAGACTACAACCACACCTATGCGGATGTGCCGAATACCATCTCCGCCGAGCGCTTCGAGGAAAAATTCCTGAGCCGCCTGACCCCGGAGGAGCAGGAAAACCTGAAAACCTATTATAAATACTACGATTCCGAGGGCTACTGGGCCCTGCGCCCGAAGGGACGCAACAACTTTGAGGACATCCTGAAGATCATGGAGCAGGTCGGCTATACGACGGAGGATCTGGCCCATGATCACGGAATGTACGGCATAGCGACCGAAACCGGGGCGCGGCCGCAGTTTACGGTGACGCTCGCCTATACCCTGACCGAGGAGGGCCTCTCGGTGGAGCTTCCGCCCGAGCGGATTGCCTTCCCGGAGGAATACCCCCTGTATGAAATCCGCCTGCTGCCGTGGTTCGGCCGAGAGGAGCAGACCGGGGAGGGCTATGTGCTGCTGCCGGACGGCAGCGGGGCCCTGATGCGGTTTGCCGACGACCATGCCGGCCGCACGGAGGTGTCGCTGCCGATTTACGGGCTGGACCGCTCGGTAGCGAGCGACACGCTGCAGAGCGGCCAGTATACCTATGAGCAGGCGGAGCTTCCCGTGTTCGGGATGGAGGACGGGGAGGCGGCCTATCTGGCCGTCATCGACGGCGCCCCCTCCAAGGCTATTCTCAAGGCCCACCCGGCCGGGCCGTATTTCGGCCGCAATGCCGCCTACGTGACCTTCCGTATGGTCAATAAGGACAGCGTGTATCTGTCGGGCAGCGACAACAGCTCCAAGGTGATCGTGTTTGAAAACGGCCTGTGCCGCGAGACCTGCCGCGTGCGCTTCTGCTTTTTGGAGGCGGGCAGCGGCTATGCCGGGATGGCGGCCTTCTACCGGGACATGCTGCTCCGGGACGGTGCGCTTCGCCCGCTGGAATCCGACGGCCGCGTGCCGCTGCTGCTGGAGACCGTCGGCGGTGTCGAAGCCAAAAAGAATCTGCTCGGCATCTCCTACGAGGGCCTGAAGGCGGCCACCGCCTATACCGATAACCGCACCATGGCGGAGGATCTGCGTCAGAACGGCGTGGAGTCCCTGCGCCTGCGGCTGATCGGCTGGTTCAACGGCGGGGTCTATCACGGCTACGCCGACGGCGTGAGCCTGAACCGCGTGCTCGGCGGCCGCAGCGGCTGGGACGAGCTGCGGGCCTATGCCGCCGAAAGCGGTGTCGAGCTGTACCCGGACGTGGATTTCTGGAAAACCGCCGCCTCCTCGCTGAGCTTTCTGCCGGCGACGGCGGCCGCGCGGCGCCTGGATTCCTCCGAGGTGCGCTATTCCATCCTGTCGCGGGCGCTGCTGCTCGAGAAAAACGACATCGGCATGACTCCCTCCTCGCTGTACGTGGTGTCGCCGCGGCGGCTTGACGGCGAGACGGAGAAGTTCTGGAAGGATTTCTCCCCGATGGCCACCTCCGGCCTGTCGCTGCGCTCCTTCGGCGGCGAGCTGTATTCCGATTTCAACAGCTCGGATACCCTCTCCCGCCCACAGGTGCAGGCGCTGGTCTGTGAGCAGCTGTCCAAGCTCTCCGCGCGGTCGGAGCTGATGGTGGAAACCGGCTTTTCCTATACCTGGCCGTATGCGCGCCGCATCACCTCCGTGGCCACGGACTGCAGTCATTTCCGCATGGCGGATGAACCGGTTCCGTTCCTGCAGATGGTGCTGCACGGCAGCGCAGAGCTCTATACCTCACCGATCAATCTGGCCTCGGATGCGCATACGGCGGTGCTGAAGGCCGTCGAATACGGGGTACTGCTCAACTATCAGGTGACCTATGAGGACTCGGATATCCTGAAGAACTCCGAGTATACCGATAACTACGCCTCGGGCTATACCCGCTGGCGGGACGATATCCTGGAGGCGCAGAGCATGGCGCAGGAGGTGCTGTCCGGGCTGACGGGCTGTGCCATGGTGGGCTATGAAAAGCTGTCGGATACCGTCTCCTGTACGGAGTATGCGGACGGCAGCCGGGTGTATGTCAATTACGGAGAAAGCGCGGTGCAGCTCGGTACGGTGACCGTGCCGGCCCGCGGCTGCTGCCGGGAGAGGGGGAACGAACAATGAAGCATAAACGGCATCGGATGACGCTGGAAAAGCGGCGCTCGGTATGGGGCTATGCCTTCCTGCTGCCGTGGCTTGTGGGTCTGCTGACGGTGTTTGTGGTCCCGATGGGCCTGTCCGCGGCCTTTTCCCTCTCCGAGGTGACCGTAAGCGACGGCTATTCACTCTCGTTTGTCGGCCTGGAAAACTACCGCGTGGCGCTGTTTTCCGATCAGAATTTCCTGCAGTATTTCGCCTCGACCATGGGCAGCATGCTCTATAACGTCCCCATCATTCTGGTCTACAGCTTTTTGGTGGCGGTGTTCCTGAAGGAGAAGTTCCGCGGCGTGACGGTGTTCAAGTTCATCTTTTTCCTGCCGGTGGTGCTGTCCTCCAACCTGTTCATGAACCTGGTCAACAACTTCGGCTCCTCGGCCGCGACCAGCCTGGACGCGGCCATCGCCGGTGCCTCACAGACCACGCTGCTGAAAAGCCTCAGCCTTTCCAACTACCTGACGCAGCTCGGGCTCGGGAAGGAATTCGTGGCCATGCTGACGGGGCCGGTGGATAAGGTGTTTGAAATCGTGACCTGCTCCGGCATTCAGATTTTCATCTTCCTCGCCGCCATTAACGCAGTGCCGCCGTCGCTGTATGAGGCCGCCTATGTGGAGGGTGCGAACGGCTGGGAAAAGTTCTGGAAGATCACCTTCCCGATGGTGACGCCGATGATTTTGGTCAACGTGGTCTATTCCATCGTGGATACCTTCATGTCGGAAAACAACCGGGTCATGGAATACGTGTACGATCTGTCCTTTCAGTATTTCGATTTCGGCCTGTCCAGTGCGATCTGCTGGATCTATTTTGCGGCACTTGCGGTGATTCTGGCCGTGGTGTTCCGCGTCATCTCCAAGCGCACCTTCTACTATACCTGATCCGGAAAGGGGAAACGGCTCATGTCTGACGCGACGCGGCAAAGAAAAACAGCACGAAGGCTCGGAAACGCAGGTCTGATAATCCTGCGCACCGTGCTGCTGACCGGCTTTGCCTATATCATTCTCTATCCGGTCATTCTGATGGTCTCCAAGTCCTTCATGGCGCAGGCGGACGTGTTCGATAACAGCGTGCTGTGGATTCCGAAGCACCTGACCCTGAACAATCTGAAGGTGGCCTTCACCTCGATGGAATATCTGCCGTCCCTCGGCCGCTCGGTCGGCTTTTCGGCGCTCGGAACGGTTATGCAGCTGATCCCGTGCATGATGGCGGGCTATGCCTTCGCCCGCTTCAGCTTCAAGGGGCGCGGCGTGCTGTTTGCCCTGGTGATTTTTACGATTCTGGTGCCGCCGCAGCAGTTTCTGACGCCGCTGTACCTGCATTTGTCCCATTTTGATATCTTCGGCCTGATTGCGGCGCTGAACGGCGGGCAGACGCTCAATCTGACCTCGACCTACATTCCGTATTTCGTGGTATCGCTCACCGGCTTCGGTCTGCGCAACGGCCTGTTTATCTTCCTGTTCCGCCAGACCTTCCGTGGGGTCCCGCGGGAGACGGAGGAGGCGGCCCTGGTGGACGGTGCCGGCCAGCTCCGCGTGTTCTGGCAGATCATGCTGCCCGGGGCCGTGACCATGATCGTGACCGTGATGCTGTTCTCGTTTGTGTGGCAGTATAACGACACCTACTATGCCGGGCTGCTGCTTCCGAACGTCAAGATGCTGCCGCAGGCGTTTGACCTGTTCAATTCGTCGCTGACGGGCTGGAACGGGGATCTGAACATCAATAACCTGCTGTCTCAGTACGTGCTGGACGACCCGAAGGTGCTCAGCATGCTGCGCAATGCCGCCATGCTGCTGATTCTGTCTCCGCTGATGCTGGTGTATGCGGTGGCACAGCGCTATTTCATCCAGAGCATCGACCGCAGCGGACTGGTGGGCTGACCGGACGGCAGCCTCCGGATCGCCGTGACTGAAGGAGGAAACGGAATGTATTTTCAAAAGGCGCGTCCGGTCTGGCTGGCCGGCTGCGGGGAGGAAATGAACGTGACGGGCGGCTTCCGCGCCCGCTTTACGGTGCGGGAGGGCGAGCCGCTGGAGCTCTGCATGGCCTCCTCCACCTTTTACCATGTCTATGTGGACGGCAAGCCCTTTGCCTTCGGCCCGACACGCTGCGCCCACGGCTTCTTCCGCGTGGACGAGTGGACTCTGACCGATCGCTTCGCCCCCGGCGAGCACTGGCTTGCCGCAGAGGTGCTCGGCTACCGTATCAACGGCTTCGACACGCTGGATCAGCCGGTATTCCTGCAGCTGGAGCTGCGGCAGAACGGCACCCCCGTCTGCTGGACGGAGCCTGCGGGAGCCACCGTGGAGGCCTGTCGCCTGCACGACCGCGTGCAGAAGGTGCAGCGCTACGATTTTCAGCGCGGCTTCGCGGAGTATTACCGGCTTGACGCCTCCTACGGGAAGTGGCGGACGGGCGGCATCTGGCAGCCGTCCGCGCAGGCGGCTGCCCCGTCCGGGACGCTGCTGCCGCGTGCGCTGCCGCCGTATACCTTTGCCGAGCTTGCGCCGGAGGCGCTGATCGGGGAGGGGACCGTCGGCCGCGCCGAGGCCCCGTGGCCGTATACGCGCGACCGCTCGGTGGAGCTGGTCGGCTCGGTGCTGAAGGGCTTCCCCGAGCAGGAGCTGGAGCGCTATCTCAGCCGCGACCTGGAGGGACTGTGCACACAGATGACCGACATGACCGTATCTCCCTATGACCGGACGCAGGAGCTCTGCCTGCGGGACGGCACCTGCCGGATGCTTCGCATGGACCGCATTCATACCGGCTTTCTGTGCCTGACGGTGCGCTGCGAGGCCCCGGTGACGGTCATCGCCCTGTACGACGAGGTGCTGATGGAGGGGGATATCGAGGCCTACCGCCAGCGCGCGGTCAACGCCGTCTGGCTGGAACTGCAGCCGGGAGAGTATGTGTTTCAGTCGGCGGATCCGGTGGATTTCTGCTACCTGAAGCTCGTAGTCCTCGGCGGCGACTGCCGGATTACGGACGTTCACCTGCGGGAGCTGGCCTGCCCGCTGCCGCTGCAGAGCGCCTACACCGGCACCGATGACGAGCTGCGCCGCATCTATGAGGCGGCGGTGGAGACCTTCCGCCAGAATGCACCGGATATTTTCGTGGACTGCCCGTCGCGGGAGCGCGGCGGCTGGCTGTGCGACAGCTATTTTACCGCCAAAACGGAATACCTTCTGACCGGCGAAAACCGGATGGAACGGCTGTTTCTGGAGGATTATCTGCTGCCCGGGCGCTTCCCCGATGTGCCGGACGGCATGATCCCGATGTGCTATCCCGCCGACCACTACGATCACGCATTTATTCCGAACTGGGCCATGTGGTTTATCCTTGAGCTGCGGGAGTACGAACGGCGGACGGGCGACCGGAAGCTGATTGAACGGGCCCGGGAGCGGGTCTATGGGATTCTCGGCTATTTCCGCCGGTTCCTGAATGAGGACGGCCTGCTCGAAAAGCTCGACGGATGGATTTTCGTGGAGTGGTCGGAGGCGGCTCAGCTGGTACAGGATGTCAATTACCCGACCAATATGCTGTATGCTGCCGTGCTCGAGGCGGTGAACACCCTGTACGGCGACGCGGAGGCGGGCCGGCAGGCGGAGCGGATGCGCGAGACGATCCGCCGTCAGTCGTTCGACGGCATGTGGTTTAAGGACAACGCCGTGCGTGAAAACGGCCGGCTGGTGCGCGGAACGCGCTCTACGGAGGTGTGCCAGTATTACGCCTTCTTCTTCGGAACGGCCACGCCCGCGCAGTATCCCGGGCTGTGGGAGCGGCTGCGCACCGAGCTGCGGCCCGAGCGCCCGGCGGAGGTATGGCCGGAGCTTGCACCGATCAATGTGCTGCCCGGTGTCAGCCTGCGGATGTCGCTGCTGCACCGTTACGGCTGCGGAGAGCAGCTGCTGCAGGAGCTGCGGGAGCTGCTGATGTATATGGTGGAGCGCACGGGAACGCTTTGGGAGAACAAGCTCCCGTCGGCCAGCTGTGTGCACGGCTTTATTTCGTTTATGGCGACGTTCATCGACCGCCATGACCCGACCATCCGCAAGCCCCGCTTCCGGGAGCTGGCGGCGGAGATCAACCTATGAAGCAACGGTACAGAATACTGCTGTGGGCCGCACTGGCGGCCCTGCTGCTGACCGGCTGCACCGCGCAGCCGGCGGATACCGCCGGGGGAAAGAGCACGGACACGTCCATCTCCTCCCGTGACGGATACGGAACAACATCGAAGGAGGGGACCACTGCCGTGAGCCGCTATACCGATTCCGATTCCTCCGTTTCCTCGCAGACCCCGTCCGCGGATTCCTCCGGGACACAGCCGCAGCCGGCCGGCCGGCTGCGCCCGCTGGTCTTCCCCTCGGCGGTCAGGACGCTGGAGGAACGCCGCATTTCCTCCGCGGACTTTCTCTCCCGTGCCGTACAGAGCGGCTACGACGGGATGAAGCACCGCGCGGGCACCAATGTGATTGTGTCCCCCTATTTTACGGCGGAGGCGGACGGTGTGATGCTGCCCGTCTATGCCACACCGGTCTATGTGGCCAACGGCAACCGCGGCGCATTTCATTCGTTCGCCTCGGTGGACGTGGAATTCGGCGCGCGCCGCAGCCTGCAGCTCCGGATCCGCGTGGCCTCCGGAATCGCCTGTACCTCCGCCGTGACCCTTGCTGCGGACGAGGTAAAGACGGAGCTGCGGGACGATACGGTCACGCTGACCGTGTCGGCACACGGCGTCTATACGGTGCTGCTGAACGACAGCCAGGACACGGCTGTGACCGTGTTTGTACGGGAATACACCGACGAGGACGCGGAGATTGCCGCGTACCGCCGGCAGTACGGCGATGACCGCGTGATTGTCTATGAGCCCGGGCTGCACGAGATCGACTATGTGCTGATGACGCGCGACAACACCGTGCTGTACCTGAAGGCGGGCGCCATCCTGCTGCCGCGGCATACGCTGGATATCCAAAGCGACACCGATGCCTCCACCAGGCAGGAGCCGAATGCCCAGGCGCTCAATATGCTGGGGCTGAACCGCTATCCGGTCGTCAACGGCTTTGAGCGGAAGGGACTGCGTATTCTGGGCCGCGGCACGGTGGACATGACCGGGATGGATTGGCACGAACGCCGCGGCCTGGTGTTTTCCGGCTGCGAAAACGTAACGGTCGAGGACGTGACGGTCATCAACCCCTGCGAATGGTCGATGATTTTTTACCGCTGTAAGAACGTGAGGGTCTCCGGCTGCGCCGTGCTCGGCTACCGCACTAACAGCGATGCCTTCGCCGTCTGCAATACCGTGGGGGCGGAGGTGACCGACTGCTTTGCCCGCACGGGTGACGATATGTTCGAGGTCAAAACGCTCGGCGGGCCGGACGATGCCGTCTGCCGCTCAGTGCGGTTTGCGCGCTGCCAGGCGTGGGGCAGCAAGGCCCGCTGCTTTGGCGTGACCGGCGAGATCGAGCGCGACATCTCGGATGTCGTGTTCGAGGACAGCATCGTCATCTGGCGCGATGCCGTATGGGATAATAACCGGATCGGCTCCCTGGTGGTGATCCGCGAAAACGGAAAGGGAACGGTGAGCGATATCACCTTCCGCAATATCCGGATCTACCGCGACGAGGGGCGTGCCATCAACTGCGTCAACTATACCCCGGATCTCACCGGGAGCGTGACCGAGCGTGTGCGGTTTGAGCAGATTACCTACCGGGCCTTCATGCCCTCGCAGTGCCGGCTCGGTGACGGCAGCAACCGGCTGCAGGTGGTGCTGCGGGACGTGACGGCCAACGGAGCCGTGCTGACGCGGGATACCCTGTCCTCCGGCTTTATCTGGGACCGGGAGGGCCTGGTGTCCGTCGAATAGCCGGTACTATACAATAAACCGGGCAACATTACCCGTAAAGGAGAACGATAGCATGCAGGAGAACAGAACCAAACGGACGGAGGCGGCGGAGCGCGCGGCCCTGGCGCAGGATCCCTATACCGCATTTGCCGCACAGCGCCGCAAGGCCATGCGGCAGGACCCGTTTTACCCGGTGTACCACTTTACGGCGCCGGAGGGCATCATGAACGACCCGAACGGCCTGTGCTTTTGGAAGGGACGCTGGCACCTGTTTTATCAGGCCTTCCCGCCGGAGAAGGACATTCACTGGGGCCATGCGGTGTCGGAGGACCTGATCCACTGGGAGGACCTGCCGTATGCCCTGGCTCCGGAGCAGGATAAGGGCTGCTGGTCGGGCGCCGCCTTTGTGGAGGAGAACCGCGTCATCGCCATGTACCACGGCCACGAATACGGCAACATTGTCGCCGTGTCGGAGGACCCGCTGCTGCTGCACTGGGAAAAGGTCGGCCTTCTGCCGATCGAGACCGACGGCTCCTATGCCGTGTTCGATCCCTGCATCTGGAAGGAGGACGACGGCTTCTATTACGCCCTCTCCGGCAGCGCCTCGCCGCAGGTGGAGGGCGGGCGCAACGTGCGGACGGAATACCTGTTCCGTTCGGCCGACCTCAGGGACTGGGAATACCTCCATCCGCTCGTGAAGGGCGATTTTGACTGCATCCCCGGTGAGGACGGCGCGTGCCCGTATTTCTGGCCGATCGGTGACAAGCATATTCTGCTGCACTACAGCCATCACAGCGGCGGCAAATACCTGATCGGCCGCTATGACCGCGAGGCGCATCGCCTGCTCGGCCTGAACGGCGGCAGCTTCAATACGCCGTGGATCAACAGCAGCCAGCTCGGCGGCGTGCATGCGCCGTCCGCCGCCCCCGACGGCCGCGGCGGCCTGGTGACGGTGTTTAACCTGGTGGAGGCGTTCGACGGCAGCAGCTGCCGCCAGATTGTCAGCCTGCCCCGCCGGATGACGCTCTGTGGGCCGCAGGGGGATGAGCTGGCCTCCGCGCCGGCCCCCGAGCTGTCCTGCATCCGCGGCGACCATCTGCACCGGGAGCATATTGCCATCCCGAAAAATCAGGAGGTCGTGCTGCCCGGCGTGCGCGGCAACGTGATGGAGCTGCAGCTGGAGTTTGCGGCAGCGGAGAGCTTCCCGACGCTCGAAATCGGCGTGCTGCGGTCGGAGGGGGCCGAGGAGGTCACCCGGATCCGCTGCTACCGCCACCGCGGCCTGCGCAACTGGGATTATTTCAACGAGTGCGGCGGCTGGGACGGGCGCCCGTATGATACGGTGGTCATGCTCGACAACACCGATTCCTCGCTGCTGCCCGGCGTCACCTGCCGTGCCCCCGAGCTCGGCTCCTTCTTCCTGCGGGCGGAGGAGACCCTGCGGCTGCAGATTTTCCTCGACCGCGGAGTGATCGAGGTGTTTGTGAACGACCGCCTGTGCCTGTCGTCGCGGGTGTACCCGGGCCGGGAGGACAGCCTCGGCGTCAGCGTGCGCGCAAGAGAGTGCGGGACGGAGCTGCTGCGGCTGGATGCCTGGAAGTACGACGGCAGCACATTCTGAGAGGGAGAGTCTTTGTGATGGATCTGTTTTCCCTGCCGGATTTTACGATGCCCGAGGGCTTCCTGTGGGGCTCCGGCTATGCGGGACATCAGGTGGAGGGCAATAATGTCCACGCGGGACATTGGCACCGGGAGCAGCTCGGCCATTTCCCCGAGAAATCCGGAATGGCCTGCAACAGCTATACTCTGTGGGAGACGGACGTCCGGCTGGCGGAGGCCACCGGACTGCAGGCCTTCCGCACCTCGGTGGAGTGGAGCCGGATAGAGCCGCAGGAGGGCTGCTTCGAGGCCGGGGCGGCCGAGCACTACGTGCGCCTGTTTGCCGCGCTGAAGGAGCGGGGCCTGCGCGTGTTCGCCACCGCCGTGCATTTTTCCTGCCCGCAGTGGTTCGAGGAAAAGGGCGGCTTTTCCGATCCCGCCAATCTGCGGTATTTTGAACGCTATCTGCAGTATATCGTGCCGCGGATTGCGCCCTACGTGGACTTCTGGAACGTACTCAACGAGTTCAACCTCGGGATGAGCGAGGACGCCATCCGCTTCAAGCTGTCCTGCGTGCGGTTCCATGCGCTCGGCTATCATGTCATCCGGCAGTATTCCGATAAGCCGATCAGCAGCGCGCACGCGCTGGTGCAGTATGTGCCCAAACGGGGCGCGGATGAGTGGGACCGGGCCATGGCGCATTATCTGGATTTGTGCAGCCACGAATTTTTCTTCCACGCAATCCGCACGGGTGAGCTGCTGTTCCCGTTCCGGGACGGGAAATATCTCCCGGAGGTCAAGGGAACGGCGGATTTTTGGTCGGTGAACACCTACGTCCGCGATATGATCGATGCCCGTAAGGCCTCTGCCTTCGGCACCCGCTATCCCTTTGCCCGGATGAAAATGCTCCATCGCGATTTCTATCTCGAGGAGATCAACCCCGAGTGCGTGGTGCACAATCTGTCGCGCCTGACCGACCGCCCGATCTATATCACCGAAAACGGATGCAGCTGCCATGACGATCGGTTCCGGATTGCATGGCTCGCGCTGTACCTGTCGGCGGTGCGGGAGGCCATCGCCCTCGGCGCGGACGTGCGCGGCTACCTCTATTGGTCGCTGCTCGATAACTACGAGTGGGGGAGCTTTGAGCCGACCTTCGGGCTGTATGCCGTGGACCGCACCACCTTTGAACGGATGCCGAAGCCCAGCGCGTCCTTTTACCGCGAGGTGATCGGACAGAACGGCGTGTCGCAGGAGCTGCTCCGGCGGTATCTGACGGAGAACCCGAGCCTGGCCCTCTGAGCCTCACCCCCACCTCCGAACCGCACCGGTCTATACGTACAAAAAAGCGCTGCAGGCTTGCCCTGCAGCGCTTCAGTCTGTCAAAAAAGGCCGCAGGCCGCAAAAGCAGCATAAATTCGGGGAAAGAAGTAC
>URYX01000017.1 GCA_900552225.1 uncultured Oscillospiraceae bacterium
CCCAGAGGGAGAGCCAAGTGTGTCAAAAACATAGTTTTTTGACACGCTCTGAGCCCCCGGCTTTCCATGAAGCCGGGGGCTCTTTCTGTACTCCCGATCGGTCCCGCTCCCCTCTCTATCCCCGGGCAGAAACCGAAGCGTATGCAACGGCTATGGCCTCCTGTTCGCCCCATGCCCCCGCGCCCTTTCGCTTCCTCTGACGAGGGAGCTGTCGGCGCAGCCGACGGAGGGAGAGAAACGCCCCCGCCCTGCAGTCTCTCCCGGCGCCTTCAGCCGTCCCCCTCCAAAATGCCCGCCAGCCGCTCCAGCGCCTGCGGCAGGCGCCCGACATCGATGCCGGAATAGTTCACCACCAGCACATGGGGCCGGGCCTCCTGCGGCACCTGATAGTAATCCGACAGCATCGCCAGACGCAGTCCCTGCTCCGCGGCCCGGCGGCGCAGCACCTCGTCCGGAAGCTCCGTCTGCAGACACGCCAGAAAGTGAAGTCCCGCATCCTGTCCGGTCACGGTGACCCGCCCCGCCAGGGCCCCCTGCCGGAACCATTCCGTGACGCTGTCCCGCTTCTGGCGGTAACGGGTGCGCATGCGCCCCAGATGCCGCTCAAAATGTCCCTGCTGCAGAAAAGCCGCCAGCGTATACTGCTCAAACGCCGCCACCGTACAGGCATAAAACCCCAGCTGCCGCCGGTACCGCTCCAGCAGGCGGGGCGGCAGAACCATGTAGCTGATACGCATGGAGGGCGCCATGGTCTTGGAAAAGGTATTCAGATAGATGACCCGCTCGTTTTCGTCGGCGGAATACAGCGTGGGGATGGGCCGCCCCACAAAGCGGAACTCGCTGTCATAGTCATCCTCCAGAATGTACCGCTCCGGCTCCTCCGCCGCCCAGCGCAGCAGCTCCTGCCGCCGTCCGATGGGCATCACCGTGCCGGTGGGGTAATGATGCCCGGGGGAAATATGCACCACCTGTGCCGGTGTCTGCCGCAGCCGGGCCACATCCAGCCCGCCCTCGTCCAGTCCGACCCGGCATACCCTGACCTGATTGCTCCGGTAAATGGCCGTGATCTTGCGGTAGCCCGGCTCCTCCACCGCATACCACTTGTCCCGCCCCAGCAGCTGGATCAGCAGATGGTACAGCACCTCCGTGCCGGCCCCCACGATGATCTGCTCCGGGTCCGTCTGCATCCCGCGAAACTGCCGCAGATACCCGGCAATGGCCTGCCGCAGCTCCGGGGCCCCGTTGTAGGGGGTAGGCAGCAGCAGCGCCTTATCCTGCTCTAAAATCGTCTGGCGCATCAGCCGGGCCCAAACGGTGAAGGGAAAATACTCCGGATCGATGGAATTGGTCACAAAATCCAGATACCATGCCTGCCGCGGCTCGGCCGCAGGCACGGCAGGCGCAGACACGGCGGCTGCGGGCTGCCGCTCCCCGGCCATAGGCCGTTCCACCTCGGCTACGTAATAGCCGCTGCGCTGGCGGGTGTAGAGATACCCCTCGGCCACCAGCTGCTCATAGGCGTTTTTCACCGTGACGGTGCTGACCTCCAGATGCTGGGCCAGCGCCCGGCGGGAGGGCAGCCGTTCCCCCGCGGCCAGCCGGCCGGACAGAATATCCGCGCGAACCGCCCGGTAGAGCTGTTCGTATAAGCTTTGCTTTTCGTTCTTTTCCAAGGAATAGGTCAGCATACCGTGTCCCCCTGCTGGTATTCTTAAATAATAGCTATATGGGTATTTCAATATATCCAATTCCTACTATACTACCAATTAACCGAAAACGCAAGGGAGAAATCGACATGAAAACGCTTCGTATCCGCAAGCTGGTATTCACGGCTCTGATGGCCGCTCTGACCTATGTGGCCACCATGGTCATTCAGATTCCCTCCCCCATGCAGGGCTATGTCAACCTGGGCGACTGCTTTGTGCTGCTGAGCGGCTGGCTGCTCGGCCCTTGGTGGGGCGGCGCGGCGGCCGGCATCGGCTCCATGCTGACCGACCTGCTGAACGGCTATGCCCACTATGCCCCCGGCACGCTCGTCATCAAGGCCTGCATGGCCATCACGGCGGCGCTGCTGGCGCGGGTCATGGGCAAAAAGCCCGCCGGGTATGCCGTGAGCGGAGTGGCGGCCGAGGCCGTCATGGTGGCCGGTTACTTCGGCTATGCGGCACTGCTGCTGGGCAAGGGCATTGCCGCCGCGGCCAGCATCCCCGGCAACCTGGTGCAGGCCGCCATGGCCCTGGTCATCGCCCCGGCACTGTTGGCCCTGCTGAAGCGCAGCAAGGCTCTGGACAAACTGGCGTTGACGTGATACACTGAATGCATCGGCAGGCGGGAGGCCGAACGCCTCCCGCAGACGGAAAGGATGTTGTCGCATGGCCGGAACCGTACATGAACTGGAAGAAAAGCAGCTGCACCGACAGGTGACCGAGGAGGCCCAAAACGCCGCCCGCCAGCTGGTGGAGGCCGCTCACCTGCACCGCGGACAGATCGTGGTGGTAGGCTGCAGCACCAGCGAGGTGGTAGGCCGCCGGGTGGGCAGCTGGTCCACCCCGGAGCTCGGACAGGCCGTTTTCGACGGACTGAATGCCGTGCTGGCCCCGCTGGGCATCTACATCGCCGCCCAGTGCTGCGAGCACCTGAACCGGGCCCTGATCGTGGAGCACGAGGCCGTTCCCGGGGCGGAGATCGTCAACGTCGTCCCTCAGCCCAAGGCCGGCGGCAGCTTTGCCTCCGCTGCCTATCGCAGCTTCCGCCATCCCGTAGCGCTGGAGGAAATCCGGGCGGACGCGGGACTGGACATCGGCGGCACGCTGATCGGCATGCACCTGAAAAAGGTCGCCGTGCCCGTGCGCCTGGAGCAAAACCACATCGGCAGCGCCATTCTGCTGGCGGCCCGGGTACGCCCCAGGTTCATCGGCGGCGAGCGCGCCGTTTACGACGAAGCTCTGCAGGAGGGGTACCCGGAGCTCTGATTCCGCCCTCTTTTCTCCCGGCTCCATCTCAGGAGCCCCTCCCGACCCCATCTCAGAGCCCCATTTCCGTTGCCTCTCCGTTGTCTCCCGGCCCCCGCAATCCCCGTCCCCTTTCTTGGGGCTCTGCGGCTCTGATTGCCGCCCCTGGTGCCGGCGGCTCCCCTCTGCGGAGCCGTCGGCGAGTCGTTTTTCACAGGCCGACACCAAAGCCCCCGAGCCGCAGAAAGGCCCCGGCATCTTGAGATACCGGGGCCTCAGCAGATTCAAAAGCAGAAAATTGAAACGGAAAGAGCCATCGGTCCGCCGTTTCCAAAACGGCACATTTCCCCGATGGCTCTGTCTTTACCCGCCGCCCGCCGAACAATCGACGGACGGCTTTCTTCTACAAACAACCGATACAGTCAAAACACATGAAAGAATTTTCACGCATTCCGCGTACCCTCTCACGCCTTCGGCGTGCTCAAATAGCTGCGCACCTGCGCCAGCATCGTCTCCACCTCGGACGCCTTCACCAGATAGGTATCCCCGTCCGGCTGACGGCACAGGTAGCGGTTGGCGGAATACGCATACAGCGACACCTCAAACGGCTCCTTCTCCTCATCGGTAAACGCCAGCTTCATAGTGATCACCGACTCACCCTCCGGCGCGGCCGCCTCCTCCGTCTCCTTGAGCCGGTGGATCGACATCAGCACCTGATACAGACTGCGCATCCCGCTGTCGTCGTAGGCCACGCCGTCCAGCGTCACTGCCATGGTATCCTTGTCGTTCTCGTCCTTCCCGTGGGTCAGCACCAGGCAGTTCTCCTTGCCGTCCAGCGTCAGGGTCACGGACTTCAGGTCGGTAATATACTCCAAAAACAGGAAATCCGCCAGCAGATCGCCGTACTGCTCCTCCGCCCACGGCACATTGGAGGCCGCCACGGTGTACACAATGTCCACCCCGTCCAGCATCGCATAATAATTGCCGCTTTCGTCCTTGCCGCCGAGCCGCACGGTAAAGCTCACGCCGTTGTACACCACCGGATCGGCCTCCTCGCTGCCCTCCTGGTACACGGCAAGCGTCAGCTCACCGACCGAGCGCGGGTCGGACAGACCGTATTCCACCAGCTGCTCCGCCGTCGGATGCACCGCCGCCACGGAGGCGGCCGTCAGCGTATTGAGTCCCGTCTGCCAGCCGGTGGTCACCTGGCTGTCGGTCGTGCGGTAGTAGGGCGCCGTAATGGTATAGGGTGACGCCAGCGAAAGCCGCTTGTCATCCTCCGCCGTCTTGTAGCGCAGCACCACCGGTGTCGGACGCAGCGAGCCGGACAGCCGCAGCTCCATCAGCTGCGCCTTGCCGGTCGAATCGTCACTGTTCGGTGAGGGCGCTGTAATCATCGTCAGCCCGATATACGAGGTAGACCCCTGCGTCACCGACGACACAAAGGAGCTGCCCATCAGATACACGGCCCGGGAATCCGCCTCACGGAAGTAGGAATTGGTTTTCCCGCCCGGATCCAGCTTGCCGATTTCAAACGCATAGGTGCTGCCGTTCTCATATGTGACGGAGACCGCGGCCTGCGGCTTATCAAATCCGCACGCGGTCAGCTCCTCATCCGTCGCCTGCTCCTTCACCAGGGAGGCGGGCCGGATCGTCGTCAGTGCCTTCAGTAGGCTTTCCAGCATCTCCGTCCGGCGCGGCAGATCGGCATAGGCCTCCACGGCCATCACCCCGTCCGCATCGGGCTTCACGGTAAAGGTCTCGTTTTCCAGCGTAACTACGGCTTCCTTCACCGTATAGCTCTTGTCGGTTTCCGCCTTGTCAATCAGCGCCGGCAGCGTGGTGCCGGTCGTCGCGGACGCCGCACTGCTGGCGTCCGCCTCCGGCTCCGGCAGCAGCCGCACCGCCAGCACCCCGCCGACCAGCACCGCCACCAGCACCGCCGCTAAAATCAGGGAACGAATCCGTTTGCTCATAAATATCTCCTCTTGCGGTACACGATCAGTCCGATCACCAGCAGCACGATCGGCAGGCCGATCGTAAAGACGCCGAGACCGAGCACATTGGCAACCTTCTGGTCCTCAAACTCGGCCGTCGCCGCCGTCAGCTTCTTGGACGGCATCGTCACGAGCGACTGATTGCCGCTGATCCCGTTAAAGAGCGCCAGGAACGTCTCCTGGTTCTTGGCGGTGTCCACCAGCAGGAAGGACGAGCTGCCGCATACCAGCACCTGCGAGGTGCGGTTGTCGTCGTTCTGATACACCACGGAGGTCGCGAGCGCCATACCGACAATCGGATATTCGTCCGCCTTGACCTGCTCTACCTTCTTCTGCGCCTCCTCATCCTCCAGGATGGGATACAGCTCCGCACTTTCGGGAAAGGTCGCCACGGGCAGCACATACTTGGAGGCCGTGGTGTCGCTGCCCCACAGCACCTTGAGCTGCAGCGTCATCGGCAGCAGCAGTCCCTTGGTCGCCGCCGCCGTATAATCCGTCTGAGCCAGATCCGCATACGCATAAAACGGATAATTTCCGGCCGGATAGCGCGAGGACGAGGTCTCCACCACCAGGTTGTGGGTCACCTCAATGCCGAAATCGTCGCGGAGATACTCCTCCAGGTTCTGACAGGTCGCCCCTGGATTCGCCAGATACACGAGCTTGCGTCCGCGGTTGCCGTCATTCTCCACCCACTCGCGCAGCACCTTCAGCTCCTCGTCCGTGTAATCCTTGGTCGGCGCGGCGATCACCGCCACCGTGCTGTTTTCCGGGAACTCCTCCGCCGTGGTGATGTCCTTTTCCTCAAAGACATACCCGATGTTGCCGAGCACCTTCTTGAGCTGCGCGGTCACCTTGGCATCCTCGCTGTGCCCCGTGAGCAGCGTCACGGGCGACAGGTCGTTACTGAGCACACGGCTCACACCGAGCGCCAGCACCTGCTCCACCTTGGATTCCTCCAGCACCAGCTGGTTGTAGTACATATAATACTGCTGGTTGTAGGTAAACAGATCGTCCAGCTTGGCTTTGTACGAACGGTTGCCGCTCAGGAAGAGAATGTTGCCGTTCTCCACCTCGTAGCTGCTGTACTTGGCCGCCGACGTGGGATCCTCCGTCAGGTTGACAAAGGAATAGGTCACCTTGCCGCCGGACAGCGAGCGGTACTGCCCGAGCGCGCGGTAAAACTGCATGCACAGGTCGTTATATTCCGAATTGGACGTGGAGGGCGACGAGAAGGTCTTTTCGTCCCCAAATACCACAATTTGTACCTCCTCGGTCACCGACTTCGCGTATTCCTCGCTTTTCTCGCTCAGCGTCAGGCGCTGATCCGAGGTCAGGTCGAGCGACAGCGGGAAGCGGTCGTTGACCGCCCCGATGATCACGTTCAGCAGCACGATGGCCGCCACGACACAGAGCGAAATGGCCGTAGCCACCCCGCCGTACCTCAGCCGGCGGCGATCCTGCAGCGTGCGGCGCCGGGCCTTCTCGGCTGAGC
Organism: uncultured Oscillospiraceae bacterium; assembly: GCA_900552225.1. Taxonomy (GTDB): domain Bacteria; phylum Bacillota; class Clostridia; order Oscillospirales; family Acutalibacteraceae; genus UMGS1487. The sequence goes on from URYX01000017.1 coordinate 6,441, forward strand.
GCTCCGCCTTCTTCTGTGCCTTCTTCTGCGCCTTTTCGTCCGCCTGCGGCGCATCCCCGGCCGTCCCGTCCTCCGCAGCCTCATGTTCGGCCGCCTCGGCTCCGTCCGTCTCACCGTCGGCCGCGGCCTCCTCTGCGGGCGTCTCCCCGGCCGGGGCCGCCTCCTCGGTCTCCTCCGCAGCCTCGGTCTCCGCGGACCTCAGCTCGTTCTCAAACTGCTCCTCGTTCTGCTCCGCAATCGGATTGTTCTTCTTCGGTTTCATTCGATACACCTCCTCACGTCAGCTCCAGCGGCGGCGATCCAGCACGCGCACCGCAAGGAACAGGAACAGCACCTGCATACTCAGGAAGAACAGGATGTTGTCGTATTGAATCGTGCCCTGCACAAAATCCTGATACCGCGTCGAGACCGACAGGAAACCGACCACGGTCTCCACGACCTTCGAGCTCGGCAGCAGCGAGGTCAGCGAATCGATCAGGTTGAGCAGCAGGGAGAAGGTAAAGGTGCACAGCGCCGCCACCAGCTGGCTCTCCGTCAGGCAGGAGAACAGCAGTCCGGCCGCAATGATCATGCCGCCGAACAGCAGCAGTCCGAGGTAATTGCCGAGAATCATCAGCCATTCCGGCGTTCCGGCGGTGGCGAGCACAATGGCATACACCAGCGTCACGGAAATGCCGATGGCAAACACCAGAAGCGCCGACAGGAACTTGCCGATCACGGCCCCCGTCAGGCTGACCGGCGCCGTCAGCAGCGCCTGATCGGTCTTTTGCCGCTTCTCCTCGCTGAACAGCCGCATGGTCAGGATCGGCAGCACCAGCAGAGAGGAGACGGTATACAGGGCTGAGAACACGCCCGACAGGTCGAGCGCCAGATAGGTCAGGTTATACGCCGTAAAATAATAGCCGGAAACGGCCAGAAGCAGTGCCAGCACCGCATAGCCGATCGGTGAGGCAAAAAACGAGCGGAACTCACGTCTGAACACAGCGGTCATTTCTTTTTGCCTCCCTTCGTCCCCGTGACGGCGCGCTCACGCGTCAGCATCACGAAGATATCCTCCAGTGTCATTTCGGCGGACTTCAGGCCGAGCAGCGGCCAGCTGCGCCCCGCCAGGCGCGTGAACAGCTCGCGCCGGATATCGGCGTTCGGCTCCGGCGTGATCAGATACTCGTTCACACCCGGCTCCTTCTCCCCGAGCACGGCGATCTCGCGTACCCCGCCGATGCCGCCGATCAGTGTCTTGACATCCTTCTCCGGGCCGGCAATGCGCGCCGTCAGGCGGCGGTCCTTGGAGTATTTGAGCGACAGATTGTTGGCCGTGTCGTCCGCCACGATGCGGCCGCCGTTGATGATGACGAGACGGTCGCACACCGCCTCCACCTCCGGCAGGATGTGGGAGGACAGGATCACCGTGTGGTGCTTGCCGAGGCTCTTGATCAGCGAGCGGATCTCGATGATCTGGTTCGGGTCAAGACCGACCGTCGGCTCGTCCAGAATGAGCACCGGCGGGTTGCCGATCAGCGCCTGCGCAATACCGACACGCTGCCGGTAGCCCTTGGACAGGTTGCGGATCAGCCGCCCGAATACGTCGTCGATTTTGACGATGCGGCAGATCTCCGCAATATGCCGTGTCCGCGGCAGGGTACATTTTTTCAGGTCATACATGAAGTCGAGATACTCCCGCACCGTCATGTCCGGATACAGCGGCGGCTGCTCCGGCAGATAGCCGATGCTCATCTTGGCCTCGTTCGGCTCCTCCAGGATATCGTGCCCGTTGACGGTCACCTTGCCCGCCGACGCGGACAGATAGCCCGTCAGAATGTTCATGGTCGTGGATTTTCCCGCGCCGTTCGGCCCGAGGAATCCGAGGATCTCGCCCTGATCTACCGAAAAGCTGATGTCGTTGACCGCGACATGGCTTCCGTAGCACTTGGACAAGTGCTGTACTTCGATCATAAAATCGTGTCCCTCCTGTATCAATTTATCATCCATTGCCGACGTTATTTATACATTGTAATGGTATTCCGCACGGCAATTGTAAACAAAGTATAAAAAGATTCCGAACATTGCTCCGCGGTGCGCGTTTTCTTCAGCCAAACAGCCGCGCCCCCGCCCAGCACAGGCCGTAGATCACCGGCTGATGCAGCAGGTAGATCCACAGCGCATGCCGCCCGACCGTGCTCAGGAACGGCAGGTGCCCGCGGCAGGCCCAGGCCGGAGCCTTCGGTGCGAGTCTCCCCAGGAAGGTCCCCGCAAAAAACACAAACATCCAGGGAAACAGCGGAAAATAATCTGCGGAATACCCGCGCGCAAGCCCGAGCGGAAACAGCAGCTTCTGCTGCATGACGGCCTCCGGCAGCGGCACCTCCCACAGCCCGGCAATCCCGAAAAAGCCGCCGCCCGGCGACCAGCGTCCCGCCTCCTCCGGCGGCAGGTGCCAGGTCAGGACGAGCAGCACCGCACAGACGGCCACGCCGCACCACAGCGGCACATGCGCCAGCGCGCGGCTCCCCGCCGCATACAGCAGAATGCATACCGCCAGCAGCTGCAGAATTCCGAACCAGATCCGGTTCTCCGGCATGAAAATCCATAAAAACAGTGACATGGCCGTGGCCGCGCCGAGCAGCAGCAGCCCGCGCCGCACGTTGCTGTGCGACAGATGGCAGCAAAAGCCGCAGATCAGGATAAACAGCCCCGCTCCGAGCGGATGCAGCGGCCCGAAGCCGACAAAAATCCTCCGGCCGACCTCCACGTCAAACAGATAGCCGAGCGTGTAGCAGAAATGGTGGAACACCATGCCGATGACCAGCAGTCCGCGCAGCTCATCCAGCCAGACGATCCGTTTTTTCTCCTCCATGCCGCCCTCACTTTCCGACGCAGAAGCGGGAGAACACCTCGTTCACCACCGCCTCGGTCGCCCGCTCTCCCGTCAGCACCGCCAGCGCATCGACGGCCGCATCCACGCTGACGGCCGCCGCATCGGGCAGTCCCGCCGCGAGCGCCTCCCGCGCCTCGCGCACACTCTCCCGGGCGCGAACGACACCGTCCCGCTGCCGTTCGGTGGACAAAACGGCCTCCTCGCCGGTCAGCCCGGCCACGCCGCAGACCTCGGCCACCGCCTGCTCCAGCTGCTCCAGGCCCTCGCCCGTCGCCGCCGACAGACGGACCACATGCGCAAACCGCGGCTGCAGCTCCCGCGGGTCCAGCCTCTGCGGCAGGTCGGCCTTGCCGATCACCGCAACGGCCTCTCTCCCGGCCTGCTCCGCGAGCGCTCTGTCCTCGGCGGACAGCGGCCGTGAGCCGTCAAACAGACACAGGCGCAGTGCCGCCGAACGCATCCGCTGCCGGGCCCGCTCCACGCCGATTTTTTCCACCGTATCCTCCGTCTCCCGGATACCGGCCGTATCGGCCAGGCGGAGCGTCACCTCTCCGAGGCGCACCCGCTCCTCAACGATGTCCCGCGTCGTCCCCGCCACATCGGTGACAATGCTGCGCTCCACCCCCGCCAGACGGTTCATCAGCGTGGACTTGCCGACGTTCGGGCATCCGACGATGACCGTATCCACGCCCTCGCGCAGAATGCGGCCCGCCTCAAAGGTGGACAGCAGGGCACCGAGGCGTTCCTCCGCCTCCCGCAGCCGCGCGTCGAGCGCCTCCCCGTCCAGCTCCGGAATATCCTCATAGGGGTAATCGACCACGGCGGCCAGCTGGGCCGCCGCACCGAGCAGGCCGTCACGGCACGCCGTCACGGCGCGTCCTACCGCCCCCTCGTGCGCTCCGAGCGCCATCCGCGCGCTCAGCCGCCCCTCCGCGGCGATCAGATCCATCACCGCGTCCGCCTCGGTCAGATCCATCTTCCCAAGCAGAAAGGCCCGCTTCGTAAACTCTCCGGCCCCCGCCGGTACAGCCCCCGCCGCACAGACGGCCCGCAGCACCCGCCGCAGCAGGTAGGTGCCGCCGTGGCAGGAGAGCTCCACGACATCCTCGCCGGTGTAGCTGTGCGGTGCACGGAACACCAGCGCCACACAGTCGTCAATGGCCCCGTCGTCATCCGACACCGTGCCGTAGAGGGCGGTATACCCCGGCAGCGCCGCCAGCGTTTTGCCGCGCCCTCTGGCGCGAAACACCCGATCGGCCACGGCCGCGGCCCCGTCGCCCGAAAGCCGTACCACCCCGATTCCGGCCGCGCCGGAGGCGGTGGCAATCGCGGCAATCACCGGTGTCATCGATTCTCCCTCCCCTTCCGGCCCGCACCGGGCCGTGCTTTCCGAGCCGCTCCGCGTCCCGAAAAACGGACACCGAAACAGCCTCTGCGGATTCTGTAGATCCCTATACCGTAAATTCCTATATAAAATAAAAAGCTCATAAAAGCAAAGCACTCCATGTCACATGGAATTACAGTATATCACATTCTGCGGACAAGTGCAATAAAAACCCGGCGCATTTTCCGAAAAAGGCCCCTCACCCTCCGCACCGGTTCTTTTTCAGATATTCACAAAAGATTCACAAACGGGCCTTGACATTCCCGCGCATCGGTGGTACATTATAGCTATGTTAGCACTCAGACGCATCGAGTGCTAATGACGGCAGACTTTGCTAAAAGGAGGAAGAAACCGTGGAACTCGGAGAACGGAAGCAGAAGATTCTGCAGGCTCTGATCGAATCGTATATCGAAACCGGCGAACCGGTCGGCTCCAAGCTGCTGACCGAAAAGCTGCAGAACGCGGTCTCCTCCGCGACCATCCGCAACGAAATGGCGGAGCTTGTCTCCTTAGGCTATCTGGAGCAGCCGCATACCTCTGCGGGGCGCATTCCGACGGCGCAGGCCTTCCGCCTGTACATTGACCGCCTGATGCAGCCGAAGAAGCTGACGGCGGCCGACAAGCGCGCCATCGACGAGACGCTGGCCACGGCCGGGGATCCGGAAACGCTGATGGAGGATGCCTCCTCCCTGCTGGCGGAAACCACCGGCTGCGCCGCCGTCACCACCACTCCGCTGGAGCACGATGCCGTGCTGCGCCGAGTGGAGCTGCTGCGGGCCTCGCCGCGTGCTGCGGCGCTGCTGCTGATGACCAGCTCCGGTGTCCTGCGCAGCCGCGTCTGCCGCATCCCGGAGCTTCCGGACGACAGCGTGCTGGCTACCGTCGCCGGGACCCTGACCGACGCCTTTGTCGGCAAACCGCTCAGCTCCATCACCCTGCCGCAGGTGCAAAGCCTGCTGCTCTCGCTCGGAGACTGCGGCCTGATCGGAATACCGATCCTCACCGCGTTCTACGAGCTGGTGCAGGCCTCGGCCGAGGCGGAGGTGCTGCTGCGCGGCCAGATGAATCTGCTGCGCCACCCCGACTATGCGCCGGAGCGTGCCCACTCCCTGCTCGGCTTTCTGACCGAACGGGAGCAGCTCATCCAGATGCTGGCGGCCTGTCCCGTCGGCCTGCGCGTCGTGCTCGGCAGCGAGAGCCTGTGCCCGGAGCTGAAGGGCTCCAGCCTGGTCGTAACACGCTATGAGCCGCACGGCAGCGATGGCACCATCGGGCTGATCGGTCCCCTGCGCATGAATTACGCAGCCGCCATCCCGCGGCTGGCCTATGTGGCCGCGGCCATCGGCCGGCTGCTCGACCAACTGACCGAAGAGTAAACAAAGAGGTGTCACCCATGGAAGAAAAAGAAACTCCCGTCACGGAGACCGCCGTCACGGAGGAAACGCCCCAGACCGACGCAAAGCCCAAAAAGAGCAAAAAGGATAAACTGACCGCCGAGGTGGAATCGCTGCAGGAGCAGCTCGCCGCCAAGGAGGAGCAGCACCTCCGGATGCTCGCGGAATACGCCAATTACAAGCGGCGCACCGAGCAGGAAAAGGAGCAGCTCGGGGAATTCGCCCGTGCGGACATTTTGAGACAGATTTTGCCGCTTTTGGACAATTTTGACCGCGCTGCGGCAGCGCCCGCCGGCCCGGAATACAAGGCCGGCGTGGATTTGATCGTGCGTCAGGTGCACGATCTGCTCGAAAAGCTCGGCGTGACCGAGATCTCGCCGCTCGGTGAGCCGTTCGACGCCGACATCCACTACGCCATCCAGCGCGAGGATGCCCCCGAAGGCGTTGAGCCGGATACGGTGACCGCCGTGCTGCAGACGGGCTATAAGCTCGGGGAGCGCCTGCTGCGCCCCGCCATGGTCAAGGTGGCCAACTGATCCGCCAAAGAACCGATCCGGCCCCGGCCGACCAATCCGACCGGCTGACCAACCAACCAATCGGCTAATGAACCCGCCGATCGGCCCGACCGGCCCGCTGTGCCGCGCACGGCTCCGGTCGGTTTTCATCCGCTTTTCTCCCGCAATAATGGGTTGAAATAGAAAAATTGTAAGTATATCATTGATGGAGGTAATTCATTATGGCAAAGATTATCGGTATTGACCTCGGTACTACCAATTCCTGTGTTTCCGTGATTGAGGGCGGCGAAGCCGTCGTTATCCCCAACGCGGAGGGTGCCCGCACCACTCCGTCCGTCGTCGCATTCAAGAAGGACGGCGAGCGCATTGTTGGCCGTGCCGCCAAGCAGCACGCCGTCTCCAACCCCGACCGCACCGTATCGTCCATCAAGCGTGAAATGGGCAGCGCCTACAAGGTAACCATCGACGGCAAATCCTACACTCCGCAGGAAATCTCCGCGATGATTCTGCAGAAGCTCAAGACCGATGCGGAGGCCTACCTTGGCGACAAGGTCACCGAGGCGGTCATCACCGTTCCGGCCTACTTCACGGACGCACAGCGTCAGGCCACCAAGGACGCCGGAAAGATTGCCGGCCTGGAGGTCAAGCGTATTATCAACGAGCCGACAGCCGCGGCGCTGGCCTACGGCATCGACAAGGAAAACGAGCAGAAAATCATGGTCTATGACCTCGGCGGCGGCACATTTGATGTGTCCATCATCGAGATGGGTGACGGCGTGCAGGAGGTGCTGGCCACGGCCGGCAACAACCGCCTCGGCGGCGACGACTTTGACCAGAAGATCGTCGATTGGCTGGTTGCGGGCTTCAAGGCCGAAAACGGCATCGACCTGTCGCAGGACCGCTCGGCGCTGGAGCGCCTGCGCGACGCGGCGGAGAAAGCCAAGATCGACCTGTCCGGCATGACCACCGTCAACATCAACCTGCCGTTTATCACGGCGGATCAGAACGGGCCGAAGCACCTGGATGTCACCCTGTCCCGCGCCAAATTCAACGAGCTGACCGCCTCGCTGGTGGCGGCCACGATGGGCCCGGTCAAGCAGGCACTCTCCGACAGCGGCCTGACGCCCGCCCAGATTGACAAGGTACTGCTGGTCGGCGGCTCCACCCGTATCCCGGCGGTACAGGAAGCCGTCAAGAACTTCATGGGCAAGGAGCCGTTCAAGGGCATCAACCCGGATGAGTGCGTTGCCATGGGCGCTGCGCTGCAGGGCGGTGTGCTGCAGGGCGAGGTCAAGGGCCTGCTGCTGCTGGATGTCACCCCGCTGTCCCTCGGCGTGGAGACGATGGGCGGTATCATGACCCGCGTCATCGACCGCAACACCACCATTCCGACCAAAAAGAGCCAGATCTTCTCCACGGCCGTGGATAACCAGCCGTCGGTAGAGGTCAACGTACTGCAGGGCGAGCGTGAATTTGCCCGCGACAATAAGTCGCTCGGCATGTTCCATCTGGACGGCATCGCTCCGGCACGCCGCGGTGTCCCGCAGATTGAGGTCACCTTCGATATCGATGCCAACGGCATCGTCAATGTCAGCGCCAAGGATCTCGGCACCGGCAAGGAGCAGCACATCACCATCACCTCCAGCACCAACATGTCCAAGGAGGATGTGGAGAAGGCGGTGCGCGAGGCCGAGCAGTATGCAGCCGAGGATAAGAAAAAGCGTGAAAACGTCGATACCCGCAACGCGGCCGACCAGGCGGTCTATCAGTGCGAGCAGGCCATCTCCGAGCTCGGTGACAAGCTGACCGAGGAGGACAAGACGAACCTGCAGGGCAAGATCGATGCGCTGAAGGAGACGCTCAAGGGCGAGGATTACGACGCCATCAAGGCCTCGCAGGAGGAGCTGATGAAGGCGTTCTACGAGGTCTCCGCCAAGGTATATCAGGCCTCCGCTCCTCAGCAGCCGGAGGGCGGCGCCGAAGCCCCGCAGAATGACGGCAATGCCGACAGCCAGGGCTACTACAACGGCGACGTGCAGTAAAAAATACCCGCCGAAAGCGGTCGCCCTGTAAAGCAGGGCGACCGCTGTGCGGATTTATGAGGGAACGGTATGGCGGATAAACGCGATTATTATGAGGTGCTCGGCATCCAGAAAGGTGCCTCGGAGGACGAAATCAAAAAGGCCTATCGCAAGATGGCCAAACAGTACCACCCGGACCTGAACCCGGGCAATGCGGAAGCCGAGCAGAAATTCAAAGAGGTCAACGAGGCCTATGAGGTGCTGTCCGATGCGGACAAAAAGGCGCGGTATGACCAGTTCGGCCACGCAGGCGTCGATCCGAACTACGGTGCCGGCGCCGGTGCAGGGGCCGGAGGCTACGGCAGCGGCTTCGGCGGCATGGATATTGATCTCGGGGATATCTTCTCCCAGTTCTTCGGCGGAGCCGGCGGACGGCGGAACGACCCGAATGCGCCCCGCCAGGGAGCCGATGCCACCGCTTCGGTGGTCATCGATTTTGTCGAATCGGCCCGCGGTTGCAAAAAGCAGGTCGAGGTGCGCGTGATTGACCACTGCCCCGACTGCGGCGGCTCGGGCGCTGCCAAGGGAACACAGCCCAAAACCTGCCCCCGCTGCAACGGACGCGGACAGGTCACGCAGCAGCAGCGCACCCCCTTCGGCGTCATGCAGACGCAGAGCCCCTGCCCGCAATGCCGCGGCACCGGCCGCATCATTGAAACGCCGTGCCGCACCTGCAACGGCTCCGGTCAGGTACGCAAAGCCCATACGGTCGGCATCAACATTCCGGCCGGCATCGACGACGGACAGGTGCTGAACATCCGCGGGCAGGGCTCCGCCGGCAAAAACGGCGGTCCGGCCGGCGACCTCCGCGTCCAGGTCTCGGTACGTCCGCACCCGATCTTCGAGCGTGACGGCTTTGACATTTTGTGCGACCTGCCGGTCACCTTCGCCCAGCTGGCACTCGGCGGCGAAATCCGCATTCCCACCCTGGACGGCAAGCAGAGCTACACGGTCAAGGAGGGAACGCAGCCGGGCGAGACCGTCCGTCTGCGCGGCAAGGGCTTCCCCTATCTGAACGGACGCGGCAAGGGCGATGAGATTGTGCGGCTGACCGTGGAGGTTCCGAAAAACCTGTCGGCCGAGCAAAAGCGGCTGCTGCGGGAGTTTGACGGAACGGCCGAGGATAAAAATTATCAGAAAAGCCGTTCCTTCCGCGACAAGATGAAGAAGATTTTCGGATCCGATGACTGAAGGTAAGTCGGCTCCGAAAGCATAGAAAAACAGGCAGCCTCCGGGCATACGGTATCGTGCCGTATTGTCCGGAGGCTGCCTGTTTGTTTGCTGTCCCGGCTTCTTATCCGCCGGTTATCGTTTACCGCCGATCGCGCACATAGCGCACGATTTCGGCCGCCATATCCACACCCGTGTACTGCGTAATCCCACGCAGCCGGGCACCGGAATTCACCTCACAGACCAGCGGCGAGCCGTCCGCCTCCCGCAGCAGGTCCACACCGCCGAAATCGAGACCGAGAGCGGCGCAGCAGCGCACGGCCAGCGCCGCTTCTTCGTCGGTCGGCGTATACGCCGTGCCGACTCCGCCGCGCGCGATGTTGGCGCGGAAATCCGTCTCCGACCGGCGCTCCATAGCGGCGGCCACCCGTCCGCCGACGACATACAGACGCAGATCCCTCCCGCAGGAGGCCGCAACATACCGCTGCAGCAGGAACGGGCGCGACCCGCAGCGGGCGGCCCGCACCCTCAGCTCCTGCGGACTGCGGATGAGCCATACCTGCTCCCCGAGCGAGCCGTAGCACTCCTTGCAGACCAGCGGATAGGACAGGCGCTCCTCCGCCGCACGCAGAAATGCCTCCCCCGTCTCGTCAAACCGCAGATAGGTCATCGGGGCCACGAACGTATCCGGCATCGGCAGTCCGGCCGCAGACAGCACACGGTGTGTAGCCGCCTTATCGTCGCATAGTGCCACCGCCTTGGCGGAATTGTACACTGACACCCCTGCCTGCTCCAGTGCGAACAGCAGCCGCACGTCCTTGTCAAAGCACAGCACGGTATCGCCCGCCCGCAGGGGGGACACCTCCACGCCCCGCGGCCCATAGACCGCCCAGACCGCCGTATTCGGAAGCGGCGTCAGCGAAAACCGCTCACGCTCTCCCGCCTCCGCCAGCCGCCGCACCGTATCCGGCACCGCGCGGCGATTCCAGATTCCGTTATACAGGATATACCCCGCCATACTTATTCTCCCAAGCCGTACATTTTGAAATTTCAGAAAATTCAGAGACCCGCGGCACAGCCGCGGGTGTGTATACGGTAAGAGGCGCACGACGCAGAAAGCAAAAGCGTTGGCCCCCAGGGGCCAACCGTGTTTTAATAATTCAAAGAGAAAGAATCGGAAATTCACGGTTTCTTTCTTGAACTTATGCTGCTTTTGCGGCCTGCGGCCTTTTTTGACAGTCTGAAATGCCCTCCGACAGGCGTCGGAGGGCATTTCCTCTATCTCTGTAACAATGTATGGGCCGGGGCCCGTTATTCCGGATGCTCCTCGCAGTAGGTATACACAAAGCGGCAGAACTCCTTATCCCGCCTGTAGCTGCCGCCAAACGCTACCACCACGTCACTTTGGTTCACCCAACGGTCCAACGATATCACATACAGGTGTCTTGTGTCCAATTCGTAGGAAATCAGAATGTCATTCGACAGCATCTGCAGATTGCTCTGCTTGGAATCGAGCGGGTCGCACAGACGGTCCAGCTGCCCCGTCGGGCGGAACAGGCGGTAAATCCCCTGCCGCGTCATGATATACAGTGCATAGTCATCCGCCGCGAGACCGACAATCGGCTCCTCTCCCTCAAACATCAGCTTTTCCTCGGCACCGTCATTCCTGTAGCGGTAGACATCACCGTCCACCGCTACGTAGGTATAGCCCAGGCGGTCGGTGCCCCAGTTCGAATATGTCTCGGCACGACAGTCGCGCAGCAGGCGGTAGTTCTCCTCGTTTTTCGCCGTGCCGTCCCACCAATAGATACTGCCGGTGTGCAGGCTTTCCAGCGGCTTCTCCCGCTCCATGTACACCACGATTTTCCCGGCCCCCGGCATCCGCCCGTACTCGAGCCGCTCCTCATCCGGCACCCGCATTTCCGACAGATATTCCTCCAGCGACATTTCGGGGTCGGGGTCATACATAGACCACGGCTTGGT